>NZ_JBJDRF010000005.1:0-181360 GCF_044987305.1 Novosphingobium sp. ZW T3_23 | reverse complement strand
ACGCGGTGGTGAGCGCCGTGCTGGCCAACTTCCCGCCGCCCACAGGAGCCGCGAAGTGACGACTGCCCCGTTCAAGGATGGGCGGGGCGAGAACGGGCCGAATGAGAGCGGGCCGAATGAGAGCGGGGAGGGCATTACGCCTCGCCCGGAGCGCATGGACTTGCCTGCCGTCCCGGAACTGCCCGATGTCGCCGGGGTGGCGGCCGATGAGGCCTCCACCCGGTTTTCCCGGTTCCGCAGCAACCTCTCGCGCTTTCGCACCAACCTGTCGGAGCACCGCACCGACCTCTCCGAGTTCCGCACCGACCTCTCGCAGCACCGCACGGATCTTTCCGAGAACCGGACCGAGATGTCGATGCGGCGCACCGGCATGTCGTTCCACCGGACGCGGATGAGCGCCGATCGCACGCTGATGTCGGAAATCCGCACGGCCCTGTCGCTGATCGGCTTCGGCTTCACGATCTACCAGGCTTTCGCCAAGCTGCACGAAGCGGGCGTGATCGGCCGCAGCCAGACGCCGCGCAACTTCGGCGTGGCGCTGATCGTGCTCGGCATAGTGCTGCTGGTCGGCGGCATCGCTCGCCACGGCCAGTTCGCACTGGAGCTTCGCGCCAACCGCAAGGCCATGACCGAGGACGGCCTGATCCACGGCGAGACGGTATTTCCGGTGTCGCTGACGCTGGTGGTGGCCGTGCTGCTGCTCATGCTCGGCCTGGCCGCCGTGGCGGGCATCGTCTTCAACATTTCGGGGATGAACTGAGTTAATTCTCAAGCAGCTCCTCAGAACACCTCGCCGATGCCGAAATAGATCGCCTGGGAGTCCCGTCCCATTGCGATGTCTAGGCGCAAGTTGGTACCTGTCGCGGGGGAGGCCTTGTAGCGAAGCCCCATCCCGACCGAGGGAAGGAACTTGCCGTCGTCCAGATCGCCGAGGCTGCCGGCGATCGTGCCTACCCCGCCGAACAGAACCGCGCCAAATCTTTCGCTCAATTGCTGGCGCCACTCGACTTGCGCGGTGGCCATGGCGCGATCGCGGTAGCGGCCCATTTCGTAGCCGCGCAAGTCACCGCCCTGGCCGTACATGCACAAGTCGTAGAACGGAGCGCCTTTGGATACGGCGCAGACCCCGCTGTGGATCGCCAGGGTGCCGCTGGACGTCACCGGGAAGTAGGCATTGGCGGAAAGCTGCCAGGTGTCGTACGAAAAGTCGCTGCCCAGCGCGTCCATGTTGAAGATGCCGACAAGCGTGACGTTGACGCCCTTGCGAGGGGAAAACTGGTTGTCGCGGCTGTCGAAAGTCACCGAAGGGCCGATGCCGGAGGTCTTGCTGTCCAGCAGGTTGCCGGGCAGGTTGAGGTCCGGAAACAACGGATTTTCGCGCTTGATGCGGGAGTTCACATCCATGAAACGGTAACGCGCGCCGAAATAGAGGTTCTTCGCGATCTCGTACTGGCCTTCCGCCAGGATCATCGTTCCCCGGTCTTCCAGGTCCACCGAAATGTCGCGGTCCCCGGCGTTCGCGCCGATGCCGTAGAAGTTCATGTTGATGTCCGCATAGCCGCCGAACAGCAGCACCTTGAAGCGGTCTTCATCAAGCGCCATGCTGTGGACCGCGCCGGCGCCCCAGCTCTTGTTGGTGGTGTAGAACGCGCCGCCGCCGGTCACCCAGGGCTGCTTGGAGCCATTCGGGTTATAGAACAGCACCCCCGCCAGGGTTATTCCCGCCCCGATCGTCGGGTTCGACATCGGGATGGGCACCACCAGGAGGTCCGGCTTCATTTTCTTGTCGGCGCCGCTCGGCTTTGCAGCTTCTTCATCGCTGCCTTTTCCGTCCGCCGAAAGGGCGGTCGTCGCCGTTACGGTGTCAGTGGCGATCTGTTGGACCGGTCGTTCCTGGGCCTGCGCGGCGAGGGGGGCGAGCAGCGCCAGCAGGGGAGAGGCAACGGCGATCGTGCGTTCCGACAGGAACATGTTCGGCTCTCCTCTCGCATCAAGGCATGGATCCGAAAAACCAGTGGCGTCAGTTCCCGGCGGCGGCAGGCGGGAACACCTTGAGCGGCAGGCTGAGGCTGATCATGCCGGACGTTCCCTCGGTCCGGCGCCGCGCATCGAATTCCTGGAACACGCGCACCCGCACGGAAGCCGGGCTTCTCCCGAGGACCAGATTGTAGGCCGCCGTGGCCCCGATAGCGGCGACCCTGCCCTTGTTGGGGCCAAGCACGGCGCCTTCGCCGGTGTCTCCGCTGATCTGGTTATAATAGTAGCCGAGGACCCCGGCGGAGAACTTCTTCGAGAACGTCTTCTCGGCCGCGGCCTCGATATGGAGGTCGTTGCCGGAGTTGTACTGGGTGGCCTTGTTGAGGCCGTTGAAGGTCACCCCGGCCTTGGCGCTGATATCCCATCCGGAATCGGTGTCATGCCAGCTTGCCGCCAGCGACGCGTCTCCCGCCCAGCGGTGGAACGAAATGTTGGCCAGTTCTCCTTCGCGATAATGGCCGACCGGAATGTTCACGAAGCCGCTGGCCTGGAGGTGGAACTTGTCCCACTTCCATCCGAGCGAGGCGTTGGCGAGGGGATCGCCGATCGTCAGGGTGTTGTCGCTGCGGGAGCGGACGATCGATTGCCCTCCCGGTCCCTCGACCGCCACCGAGGCGTTCACGAAGGGCGCCGCAATCGGCAAGGTTCCTCCGATCGCCAGCGTACCGCCCAGGAAGTTGGTGGAAGGAACCCAGACCAGCGTGGTGAACTGCGCCGCGATGAAGGTATCCAGACCCAGCGCGACATTGCCGCCGACGACCAGGCTCTTGTCCGCGTCGATGTCGCCGCCGTAGAAATACATGGTGTCGTCGATGAAGAAGCCTTCGATCGGAGGCTGCACTGCGGTCGCTGGACCGCCCGATCCCAGCAGGTAGATGCTGGCGCCGCCTTCCGAAGCCGATGCCGTCTGGCTGCCGATGCCCGTGCCTGCGGCAAGGCCACAAGCAAGAGCGAAGAACCTCCACGGAGAGTGCCGAGAATGAGCGCGGGCCATGCTTCCTCCTGACGTCTGACAGGCGGAAGAGTGCGACAGGTGGTCGGTCGGCTGAATCGGGAATTACCCCCGGATTGCAGGAAGCATGTCCGGTGGCCGATCAATAGTTCAAAACACCTCGGGACAATAGCGGTGCCCCGCTCCGGGCAAACCCCAATGGTCGAATCGTCCCCGCTTGCAGACCATCCCGGCAACTTTTGCGAAAGGATGCCGACCATGCCGAGCAAGAAGCCGAACATTCTCGTGATCTGGGGCGACGATATCGGGATCAGCAACCTGAGTTGCTATACGGACGGGTTGATGGGTTATCGCACCCCCAACATCGACCGGATCGCCAAGGAAGGCATGAAGTTCACCGACAGCTACGGCGAACAGAGCTGCACGGCCGGACGTTCCTCCTTCATCACCGGACAGAGCGTGCTGCGAACGGGCCTTTCCAAGGTGGGCATCCCCGCCGCGCCGATCGGCATGAACGAGGAGATCGTCACCATCGCCGCGCTGCTCAAGGAACAGGGCTACGCCACCGGGCAGTTCGGCAAGAACCACCTGGGCGATCTCAACCACATGCTGCCGACCAACCACGGCTTCGACGAGTTCTTCGGAAATCTCTATCACCTCAATGCCGAGGAAGAGCCGGAGATGGACGACTATCCCAAGGATCCCAAGTTCAAGGCGCGCTTCGGTCCGCGCGGGGTGATCCATAGCTGGGCAACCGACAAGGACGATCCCACCGAGCACGAACGCTGGGGCAAGGTCGGCAAGCAGAAGATCGAGGATACCGGGCCGCTCACCAAGAAGCGCATGGAGACTTGCGACGACGAGTTCGTGGAAGCCGCCATCGACTTCATCAAGCGGCAGGAAGCCGACGACAAGCCGTGGTTCGTCTGGCTCAACACCACGCACATGCACATGTTCACGCACCCCAAGCCCGAGAACAAGGGGCAGGCGGGCCGCTGGCAGTCCGACTATCACGACACCATGATCGATCATGACAAGAACGTCGGCCAACTGCTCGACATGCTCGACGAGCAGGGCATCGCGAACGACACTTTCGTGATGTATTCGACCGACAACGGACCGCATCGCAATAGCTGGCCGGACGGCGGCATGACGCCCTTCCGCAGCGAGAAGAACACCAACTGGGAAGGCGCATTCCGCATTCCGCTGCTGGTCCGCTGGCCCGAGCAGGTCGAAGCCGGATCGGTTTCCAACGGCATCGTCCAGCATCACGATTGGCTGCCGACCTTCCTGGAGATGGCCGGCGCGCCCGATATCGTGGACAAGCTCAAGAAAGGGCACCAGGCGATCGGGCGCACTTACAAGAACCATATCGACGGAATGAGCCTGCTCGGCCACATCACCGGCAAGGAAGAAAAAAGCCCCCGCAACTTCTTCTTCTACATCAGTGACGATGGCGACATTCTGGCCATGCGCTACGACAACTGGAAGCTCGTCTTCCTCGAACAGCGGTGTCAGGGCACCATGCAGGTCTGGGCCGAACCCTTCACGCGGCTGCGGTTGCCGAAACTCTTCAACCTGCGGACCGACCCGTACGAATTCGCGGATGTCACCTCGAATACCTACTACGACTGGTTCCTGCACAACGCCTACTTCATCTATGCCGCCCAGGCGGGTGCGGCCCTGTTCGCGGAGACGTTCAAGGAATTCCCGCCGGTACAGCGCCCGAACAGCTTCACCATCGACGACGCCATATCCAAGATGGCCGACGCCGGCGCCGGTTCCAGCTGATGTCGAAGGGGCGCCATCTCGTGCTCCTTTCCGCCCTTGGTGCCGCCGCCGTGATCGTCACGGCGGCGGCCCAGGTGCCCGGCCCGGTATCGGGTCAGGAGCCTGCAGAATCCGCCGCTGCCGCAGCGGTGCCGAGCATCTCCACGAAACTGCCGCCCGGCATGCCCAAGGGCTACCTTCAGCTTGCGCAATTGCCTGACAGCCTTGCCCTGTTACCCCCGCCGCCCGCTGCCGGATCGGCTGCCTTTGCGCGGGACGAGGAAGTGAGCAAGGCCATGGCCCGGCCGGTCGGTAGCCCCCGCTTCGTGCAGGCTACCAGCGACGCCGATCTCAAGCCTCCCCATAGTTTCGGCGCTTTCGCCTGCGCGGCCGGCGTCACCCCGGACGCCAAGCGGACTCCGGCGCTCTACCGCGTCCTGGGCAAGGCCATGATCGACATCGGACTGTCGACCTACAAGGCGAAGGACCACTATCGCCGGGTGCGGCCTTTCGTGGCCCATGGCGACAGTACCTGCTCGCCGCAGGACGAAGCCGTATTGCGCACAGACGGTTCCTATCCCTCGGGACACAGCGCGCTCGGCTGGGGCTGGGCGCTGATCCTTGCCGAACTGGTCCCCGACAGGGCCGACGCCGTGCTGCGGCGCGGGCGCGATTTCGGAGACAGCCGGCTGGTCTGCAATGTCCATTGGGCCAGCGATGTCGATGCCGGTCGGCTGATGGCCTCGGCCACCGTGGCCCGGCTCCATGGTGACAGCGCGTTCCGAGCCGATCTGGATGCGGCGCGCGCGGAGCTGGCAAAGATCGGGGCATCCCAGGCGCCGACAGAGCCCGCTTGCCGGAAGGAGGCGACCGGCTTGCTGCTGCAATAATCCGTCGGGGCCTAAAACTCGGGAAGCTGTTGCTCCGCGAAACCCCATCCGCGCAAGTCGGCGGCACGATCGATCAGTTCCTGGGCGGCGTCGATCGAGAAGGGGTGGGCGTCCTTCATCTCGTCCAGTTCGTCCCACGAAACGGGTATCGCCACCGGTGCACCGGGCCGGGCGCGGGCGGAGTAGGGCAGGACGGCGGTGCTGCCGCGCTGGTTGCGCAGCCAGTCGATGAAGATCTTGCCCTTGCGCTTCGCCTTGCTCATCGTCGCCACGAAACGGTCGGGCTCGGCGGTGCTCAGCGCCTGTGCGAAGCGATGGGCGAAGTCCTTGTGCGCTTCCCAATCGTGGCCCGGAGACAAGGGCACCACGACATGGACGCCCTTTCCGCCCGACAGCATGGCAAAGCTGATCAGGCCGATGTCGGACAGTTGACGGCGCAAGTCCTGCGCGGCGCGGCGGCAATCCGCGAAATCCAGCCCTTCGTCGGGATCGAGATCGAAGATCATGCGGTCCGGCAGTTCCACGGCGTCCGCGCGCGACGCCCAGCCATGGAACTCGATGGTGCCCATCTGGACGCAGGCAACCAGCCCCTCGGCGTCGTTGAGGTAGAGGTAGTCCTCGCTGCCGCCGTCCTTCTCGCGGATGGGAACGTGGAAGACGTGCGGCCCGAACGATCCGCTGTCGTGCTTCTGGAAGAAGCATTTGCGGGCACGGCCTTGCGGACAGCGCACGAGGCTGATCGGACGGTTGGCGGCGAAGGGCAGCATGAGCGGCGCAATGGCGGCATAGTAGTCCGCCAACTGGCCCTTGGTCTGGCCGCTTTCCGGAAAGATCACACGCTCGCGGCTGGACACCGCCACGTCGATCTGCACTTTCGGGGCGCGTTTGGGCATTTCCGGCACAACCTCTTTAGCGGGTTTGTCGCCGCGCAGGCCGAGGAAGCTGGCATGGCGCACGCGGCCCTCCGCGGTGAATTCGGCGAAGGCCACTTCGACAACGAGTTTCGGCGTGACCCAGCTCGCCCCGGGTGCCTCCGCGCCATCCACCTCGGCGGGGGCGGCCTTGCGCGCGAGCGGAGCGAGGCGTTCGGCCATTTCCTTCAGCGTGTCGCCGTCGAACCCCGTTCCCACCTTGCCGCGATAGACCAGTTTGCCGTCCTCGTGCTGCGCCAGCAGCAGCGAAGAGAACGGCCGACCCTTCGCCCGCGAACGGCTCCAGCCGATCACCACGAATTCCTGCCTGCGGGTGCATTTCACCTTGACCCAGTTTCGCGTGCGCCGTCCGGAGTAGGGCGCATCGATGCGCTTGGCGATCACGCCTTCCTGACCCGCCCGGCACATGGCTTCGAAAAGCTTCTCCCCGGCGCCGATCACATGGTCGGCAACGAAAAGAGGCGGTGCAGCATCCGCGAGCAGCGCTTCGAGCCGCTCCTTGCGCTCGATGTTGGGTAACGAGGCGAGGTCTCGCCCATCGACTTCCAGCAAGTCGAATGCGTGGAACTCGAAGGCGTCGCCGGGCTTCTGGCTGCCGTGTCCCCGCTTCAGCACGGCCTGCAGGCTGGAGAAGTTCGGATTGCCGTCAGGGCCGCGGGCGACGATCTCGCCGTCGATCAGGCAAGCGGGCAGGTCCAGCGCGGCGATCGTCTCCACCAGGGGCGCGAACTTGTCGCTCCAGTCCAGACCGCTGCGGGTATGGATGCGCACTTGATCGCCCGCTACCGCCGCAAGCGCGCGATAGCCGTCGAACTTGATCTCGTGCATCCACAAGTTGCCGTCCGGCACCGCATCGACGAGGGTGGCAAGCTGAAGGCTGCGGAATTTCGGCGGTGCCGCCTTGCGACGCGTGGCGGACGTGTTTTGCGCCCCCTTCGCCCTCTTCTTCGCTGCGCCGGAGTTGTGCCGCGCCGCCTCTTCCATGGCGGCCGTGAAAGCCTTCCCCTTCTTGCCCGCGAGGGGCTGCGTGCCCTGCTTGTCCGCCGCGATTTCGGCCATCGTCCGGCCGGTCAGCACGCTCGTCAGGCCCTCGTCCACAAGCCTGTCGCCCGAAACCTCGTGGGCATCGCTGACTTTTCGCAGCAGCCAGTTCTCGCGCTTTTCGCCCGGCCGTCCCTTCATCCGCACAAGCAGCCATTCGCCCTTCATCCGCTCTCCCTGGAGCGTGAAATGAAGGTGGCCTTCATCGAGATCCTTTACGCTCTTGCCGGCGATCGGCGCCCAGGTGCCCTCATCCCAGAGCATGACGGTGCCGCCGCCGTACTCGCCTTGCGGAATGCCTCCTTCGAAACGGCCGTAGGAGAGGGGGTGATCTTCGGTGCGGACGGCCAGGCGCTTGTCGTCGGGATCGGCGCTCGGCCCCCTGGTCACTGCCCAGGATTTCAGGACGCCGTCCACTTCCAAGCGGAAGTCCCAGTGAAGCCGCCGCGCGGCGTGCTTCTGGACGACGAAGCGATTGCCGGTATCGCTGCTCTGGCGCTTGCCCGCAGGTTCCGCCGTCTTTCCGAAATCGCGCTTGCGGTTGTATTCGGCAAGCGGGCCAGCCCTGCTCATCCCTGAGACTCCTTGCTCATCGCCGGGACTCCGTGCTCATCGCTCACGCTCCTCGGGCCCGGTTTCGCGGTCGGCCGGATGAATCCGGTTCCAGCGCTTTTCCACGAAATGTAGCATCGTCACCATGACCAGGCTGACCACCAGCCCGATCACCACCAGCGGCCATTGCCCGGCGCCGCAGGCGATGCCGATGATCGCCGTCAGCCAGATGTTCGCGGCGGTAGTAAGGTTCCGCAGGCGTCCGCGAGAGAAGACGATCAGCCCGGCGCCGATGAAGCCTACGAAAGCCCCGGTGGCCTCGAAGATGCGCAGGGGATCCATGCGCGGCCCATCCAGCTGTAGGTAAAGGCCGATGATGGAGGTCGTCATCGTTGCCGACGCGACGCAGACGAGGCCATGAGTGCGCAGCCCGGCCGGATGGCCATGCCATTCGCGGTCGAGCCCCAGCAGCAGGCCTACGATAGCTGCCGCGGCAAGCCGCAGCAGGACTTCGGAATCGATCGTATGCAGGGGGACTGCGGGATTGAGCTCCATGGCTCAGGCGCGCTTGCGGGAGCGGGACGGAGCTTCGGCGGCCTTCTTCGCGGGAGGCTTCTTGGCCGCCGCGCTTTTCCCGGCAGGCTTGTCGTCCGCTTTTGGCGCAGACTTCCTGCTTGCGGTTTTCGGGGCCGAAGCCTTCTTCGCGGGCGCCTTGCGAGCAGTGTTCTTAGCTGGAGCGGCCGTCCGGCTGCCGCTTTCGCCCACCGACTTCTTCAGCGCCGCCATCAGATCGATCACGTTACTGCGGCCGCCGCCGGAGGGCTCCTCCACGTCTTCCAAGACGCGCTTGTTGCTCTTAGACTTGGCCTTCTTATCGATCAGGCGGTGAAGCGCGTCGATATAGCGATCGTGGAACTCGGCCGGGTGGAAGGGCGCGCTCTTCTTCTCGATCAGCGTGGTGGCAAGGTCGAGCAGGTCGGCGTCCGGCGCTTCGTCGCCGATCTCGCGGAAATAGCCCTGGGCCTTGTGGACCTCGTCAGCGTAGCGCAGCACTTCCATCACCAGCCCCCGCCCGCAAGGCTTGATCGAGACGAGCTGCTCGCGCCCGCGCACTGCCAGTTGGCCAAGGCCGACCTTGCGGCTCTGGCGCAAGGCTTCCCGCAGGACGATGTAGGCTTCTTCGGCCAGGTCGTCAGTCGGGACGATGAAGTAGGGCTTTTCGTAATAGAGGACGTCGATGTCGCCGGCGTCGACGAACTGGACCAGTTCCAGCGTCTTGCGGCTCTCGATCTTGACGGCTTCGATCTCCTCCTCGTCGAGCAGCACGTAGTTGCCCTTGGAGATTTCGTAGCCCTTTATGATCTCGTCGCGATCGACCGGCCCGACGCCCGGCGCCACCTTTTCATAGCGAATGCGCTTGCCGCTGGGCTCATGAATCTGGTGGAAGGAGATCGCGGCGCCGGACTTAGTGGCCGGGTAGACCTCGATCGGAATGGATACCAGGGCCAGCCTGATCTGTCCTTGCCAGTACGCGCGTGCCGCCATGACCCGTTCCTCCTCGCGCAGGAGAAAGGCACGGGCCTCGGGCTTGGTTCCCGGCGGGAGCGGTCAGCCGACCACGATGGCGCTGATGCGGTGGAAGAAGGGGTGATGCGGCGTGGCGCCATGGGCGACCTGGGTGAACATGCCGTCGCCCAGGCTAGGCAGCTTCGATTCGACCCCGCAGACTTCCTCGCCTCCGCGCACGTCGATATGCGCATGCAATTTGCCGTCGAACTCCAGCCCCACGTCCACCGCCTGCGGGAACTCGGCGCGGAGCACCTCCAGCACGCGATTCAGACGGTCGGTCAGGGACTCTTCTGGGGAGGGCTGGGAAAGCGAGGAACCGTCGATCGAGTAGAGGGATGCATCCTTGCGCATGGGCGCCTCCTTGGAAAATCGCGAAGAGCGGTGCTGTTCGGCAAGCAGCTTACCTGTTTTCCCGTAACAGGGAACACGCAGTTTCCTCGGTCCGGCGCAAACCGCACGATCGGCAGTTATTGAAGGCCTATCGCTTCCGAGAAGGGGCGGTCTTCCCGCACAGCCAGGCGACGTTGAGCCAGGCGCCCATGGTCAGCTGTCCGGCCCAGGCGACCAGGGCATAGCCAAATCCAAAGGCCGCCGTATCGATGGCGAGGATCAGGGCCACAAGGGTCCAGCCTATCGCGCGTGCCAGCCCGGTTTCGCGTTGGCCCAGCGCGCGGCCGGCGAGATCCCGCTGGTGACGCTTCATGGACAGGGCGAGGGCGGCAAAGGCGCCGATCGCCAGAAGGACGCAGAGCAGGTGGATCATACCGCTACCGCCTCCTGCGGTTTACGCCGAAGGGGCCTGGGGCCTTCCGCGCGCTTGCGGGCGGCGCGGCGCGCGCCTTTGGCGAAGCCGGCGGCCAGGACCAGCATCACCAGATCGAACGATACGAACAGCCAGTCGCCCGCCAGCAGGCTCATCGGCAGACCGCGCGCGGTGGTGAAGCCGTTCACCAAGGGGACCGCTGCGAAGAGCGCGGCGGTAAGCCCCAGCATTTCGGGCCAGGCGCGGGCCGAAGGACGTACCAGTGCCCAGGCCAATACCGCGAGCCAGGCGAGGAACAGGCTGTCGATCTCGTGGTCGGCGCGGTCCGCAAGCCCCAGCGGCAGCAGGCGGTTCGCCAGGAAATAGGTGGCGATACCGGCCGGGAAACCGGCGATGGTGGCGATGTTGAGCTTCTCGACCAGGCGGAAGCCGAAATGCGGGCGGCTGGGATCGGGCAGCTTCGTCCGGCGCTTCACCGTCCACAGCACGAGGCCGCTGCCGACCATGATCGTGCCGCCGAGTCCCGACAGGAAATAGAGCCAGCGCAGGCCGTATTCGGCGTAGCGACCGGCATGGAGACCGATCATCACGCTTTCCGTAGCGAGCGCGGGGCCCTTGGCCATGCTTTCGCTCAGGGGCTGGCCGGTGACGCCGTTGAACGATACTTCCTCGCCCCGCGAACCGATACCGCCTTCGGGAGCGCGGGTTATGGCGATCGTGGCGTTGGCGTCTCCGGGATTGGTGACGCGCACATAGCCGACGCGCTTGCCGTTCCAATGCGCCGAGGCCGACTGCATGATCGGGCCCAGTGCCGCCAGCGGCGCGACTTCGCCGCTGCGCGCCACGTCTTCGCTCTTGCCGAAGACGGCTTCCTGATAGGTCGAGCGCTCGGCGTAGTTGGCGGCGACGCCCCAGGGCATGTACATGATCGCCAGCGTGACCAGCCCGGTGAAGGTGATCATCAGGTGGAAGGGCAGGGCGATCACCGCCGTCACGTTATGCGCGTCCAGCCAGGAGCGCTGGCCCTTATTGAAGCGGAGCATGAAGAAGTCGGCGAAGATCTTCTTGTGGGTGATGATCCCGGACAGGATCGCCACCAGCATGAACATCGCCGCCACGCCCACGAGATAGCGGGCCCAGAGCACCGGCATGTAATGCAGGTCGAAGTGGAAGCGATAGAGGAAGAAACCGCCGCGCGTCTCGCGGGCGGAGACTTCCTTGCCGGACTGGTCCAGCACGGCGCTCGTCTCGCCGCGTTTGCCGCGGGAGCCGTCGCCGGGCTGCCAGAAGACCTGGGTAGTGGCGCTGCGGCTGTTGGGGGGCGAGATATACCAGCTTGCGGCATCCGGCGCGGCGCGCTGGAGGAAGCGGACGGCGCCTTCCGCCGAGGTGACCGGATCGGCCTCGCCCGTGACTTCGGGCTGCATCCAGCGGGTGATCTCGTCCTGGAAATAGGCCGAAGTGCCGGAAGCGAACATGGCGAACAGCAGCCAGCCGAGCAGCAGGCCCGTCCAGGTGTGGAGCAGCGCCATCGATTGGCGCAGACCTTCCTTCACAGCCGACCTCCCGTGCCGAGTGAAATCCAGAGAATACCGCCACTGACGGCCGAGATCACGGCGAGCCAGAGCCACAGCCGCGCAATCGAGCGCAGGCCGAAGGCGAAAAGCGCGATCGTGGCGAAGATTGCGAAGGAAAGCAGCATCGCGGTGACGCTGGCTTCGGCTGGATTGACGGCAAGGCCATGCGCCAGAAGCCGGGCGAGGCAGGCCGTCAACAGCGACGTCACCAGATAGTTCGCCGGCACGGCCGCGACGATACGCGCGGTGACGTTCCAGCGGCCGATCCCGCTCCGCGCTTTCCCTGACTTGGCGGCACTACTGGCCATGCTCATTCACCCCTGAGAGCAAGATATTGCAAATCACTCGCAAAAATCGCCGGTAAATTCGAGGCGGCCCGGAGTCAATGGAGAACACTGTTTGCAGCACCGGGGGGAGCACTCCGGCAGGCTGACACGCGCCGCGGCCGCCTTTTTCGGGTGCGGCGGGAACGCGGCATTCTCGTGGTGTTTCCCAAGCTTCCTCAAACCGTCACGGATCGCGCCTAGGGCGCCCTGCGCCGGACAAGAGACGGCGGGGCGCAAGGCGATAAAAAACGTGCTTTCTAATGCCATGGATCGGCCGGCGGCTTCGCCGCAGGACTGGAACGACGTGAGGGCCACGCTCCTGCGCTACTTGCGCGCGCGGGGCGCCGCGCCGGATATTGCCGACGATGTTGCGCAGGAAACGCTTGCGCGCTTGATTGCTATGAGCCAGACGCAACAGATCGGCAGTCTTTTCGCACTGGCGTTCAGGATCGCGGACAACCTGATCGTCGATGCGAAACGCCGGGAGTTTCGCCAAGGCGGGGAAGTAAACGAGGAATGGGAAAGCGATGATCCCTCGCTGGACAGGATCCTCGATTCGCGCCGCGCGCTGGACGTGCTCTCGCGCTGCCTGCGGCGAATGCCACCGCTACGCAGGGAAGTTCTCATTCGCAGACGCCTGAATCAGGAAAGCTGCCGTGCCATCGGCCAGGATCTTTCGATGACCGCGAAGGCGGTCGAGAAGCATATCACGCGCGGCCTGCTGGACTTGCGCGGCGCGCTCGAACGGGCGGGAGTCGATTTCTCGGTGCTCGGCGAATGAACGCGCAACATCAGGAATTCGACGCGATCGACCGCCAGGCCGCGCAGTGGGTGGACAGGATGAACCGTCCGCTCCACGACGCCGAAGTGGCGGCCGAATTCGACCGCTGGATCATGCAGGATCCGCGCAACGTGGAAAGCTATGCGCGGATGCAGGCGATCTGGCAGTCCGGCGGCTTGCAGAACGCTCTTGAAGGCGCCGAAGCGGGGGACGATTTCGGCCTGTCGCACGATGCCGAGGCACCCGGCTGGGCGGCCCAGGCGTGGAAGCAGTTCGCGGCTTTCGCGGCGGTGGCGCTTTGCCTTGTGGTGCTCGTCTCCATCGGCGCCCGCGCGATGGTCAGCGAATCGAGTTATGTCGCGGCGCGGGGCATATCGCGCGAGACGGTCCTGCCAGACGGGTCGAAAGTGCGGATGAGCGGCGGCACCAGGATGAACGTGCGCATCACGCCCTGGTCGCGCGAAGTGGCGCTCCTCAGCGGCGAAGCCTTCTTCGACGTGGCGCACGAGAAGCTCCGTACGTTCTCGGTGGACACCGGCAAGTCCAGCGTGACGGTGCTGGGCACTGCATTCGACATCGATCTGGTGGACGCGGAGACGCGCGTGGTGCGGGTCTACCGAGGGCTTGTCAGCGTCGATGCCGGCGCGGGGCGGCGTTGGCGGCTTCCCGCAGGCAACGGCATCGAGGTCGGCGGCGATCGCGTGCGCAGCCTGGGCGAGGTTCGCGGCGATCACCCCGGATGGATCGACGGCTGGTTCGATGCTGACGACACTTCGATCCAACAACTGGTGCAGCGCCTCAATCGCGGATCGAGTCTGCCGGTCGTGATGGCCGATCCGGGCCTGGGCAACCTGCTGGTGACAGGCCGGTTTCAGACCTCCGACCCTGAATTGGTGCTGGAGGCTCTGGCGGCTATCCACGACCTTCACTGGCGCAAGGAACAGGCCCGCTACGTCCTGTCACGATAAGAGTGTCATCAGAATTACTTGATAACGACATGAAAATGTAAGAAAAAATATTTGTCGGGATCGGCCGGGTGCGCGCGTCTTCCCCCCGAATGCCTAATCCAACGGGGGATCTATGTTTCGTTCGAGTAAAGCCCTGGCGCGGGTTTCCGCGCTGGCCATAGCGCTGGCAACGGTCGGGGGCGGCCTTGCCACGCCGGCGGCGCAGGCCGCGACCGCGCAATATACCTTTACCATTCCGGCGCAGGATCTGGGGCGTGCGCTCCAGGAGTTCTCCCGCGTCACGGGCATGCAGGTGGCGGCGGCGCCGGATGCGGTGCGGGGGCGCCGCAGTGCTGCCGTTTCCGGCAAGATGAGCGCGCAGCAGGCGCTGTCGCAATTGGTGCGCGGGGCCAATGTCGATACGCGGGTGAGCGGAGGAACCGTGATCCTAAAGGCACGCGCGGCCGCCAGGCCGCGCCCGGCAGCCGCGACTGCCGCGCCGCGTCGGGCCGCGCCGGTTGCCGCAGCCGTCGCGGCTGAAGATCCTGCCGGGGGCGGAGACAGCGAGATCGTCGTCACCGGCTATATCGAAGCGGTCCAGCGCTCGCTCGACATCAAGCGCAAGAACGACACCGTTTCCGATACCGTCAGCGCCGACGACATGGGCAAGCTGCCCGCCAACAACGTCTCCGAAGCGCTGGCCCGCCTGCCCGGCGTCAATGCCGTGCGCAGCCCGACCACGGGCGAAGGCGACCGCATCACCGTGCGCGGGCTCTCCACGGAGTTGAACAACTATTCGATCAACGGCGTGCGGCTTGGCGGCGCCGGGTCGCGGGACAACAACTTCTATCGCGGCGTGCGCCTTTCGGTCCTGCCGCCCGACGGCATCAAGCAGATCACCGTCTACAAGACCCTGACGCCCGACCGCGACGGTGATGCGCTGGGCGGCTCGGTGGACATCTCCACGCCCACGGCCTTCGACCAGACGCCCACGTACGCGCGTCTCTCGGTCGAGGGCGGCATGCTGGACAAGTACGATCATCGCAAGTCCGGCCAGGTTTCGGGCGCGCTTTCGCGTCAGTTCAACGAGCATTTCGGCATCTACGTCTCGGGCAACTGGAGCCGCCGCAAGTCGCAGTTCGAGCAGAACGGCGTCGACGGCGACAACCAGCCGGACACATGGTACGACAACAGCGAGACGCTGGGCTGGGATCCCAACCGCTTCGTCATGCGCGGCATGAACCTGGGCTTCGGCGAGACCGACGTGAAGCGCTGGGGCGCCAATACCAGCATCGACTACCGCTCGGACGACCACGATTTCCATTTTCGCGGGCAGTACAACAAGTACCGCAAGGACGAATTCCTCAACCGCCTGAACTTCCGCAACGATACGTCCAAGAACTCGGCCCGCCTCTCGCAGGTGGACACCGACGATACCACGTTGCTCCAGCCCGACGACAACGTGACCGGCTATGATGCGAAGCTCGGCCGTATCTATGGCTACACCGCAGGCCAGATCGTGGACCGCGACGGCGACGGGCTGATCACCGACGCCGACCGTTCGACGCGTTCGTTCTACAGCCTCAACGGTGGCTCCGGCACCTGGGATCCACAGGGCTTCCGCCTGCGCCGGTTCTGGGAGGGCTCGCGCGAGACGGGCAGCCTCGCTTCGGCCAACCTCGGCGGCGTTTCGCGTCTTGGCGAAGTGACGGTGGACTACGACGTGTCCTACTCGCAGTCGGAAGACAATCTGGACGACGGCTACACCCTGGAATTCCGCAGCGACAAGTACGGCTGGCTGGGCAACCAGGGCGTGCTGTTCAGCAGCAGCGAGGATTCGCGCTTCCCCAAGTGGCTGCTCAACTCCGCCGGCCTGGCTGCCGTCCAGGATCCGTCGCAGTACGACTTCAGCAGCCTCGAAGGCGAAGTGGGCGGCAGCAGCGAGAAGCTGTGGCAGGCGCAGTTCAACCTCGAATGGAAGCCGGTCGATTCCTGGCTGGAATCGTTCAAGACCGGCGCCAAGTTCTACAACTCGCGCCGCCGCACTTATCAGGGCTCGTTCCTGAACCTGGAGGCAGACGGCACGCTGGCGGACTTTTCCGAGTTCTATGGCAAGGACGTGAACAGCCTGTTCGGGGGCGCCTATAGCGGCCTCTATCGGCTGGGAACGACGATCGACAATCGCAAGATGCTGGCCGAACTCCAGCGCGCCGGGGACGGTGAAAGCGAAATATTCGAAGGTTTCGCGGTCGATCCCAGCCAGGCCGAACTCTCGAACGAGGACAGCTTCCGCTTCGAGGAGCGCGTGATCTCCGCCTATGCCATGGGCACCGCGCGTTTCGGCCGGGCGCAAGTGATCGCGGGCGTGCGCATGGAAGCCACGCGCAACACGATTGACGCCTGGAACATGGACCTGATCCAGGGCGAACGCTTCGTTTCGGACAAATCCAGCTTCGTCAACGTGCTGCCTTCGGTCCACGTCAACTACGAACTGGACGACCGCACCAAGCTGCGCGGTGCCGTCTGGACCAGCTTCGCCCGTCCCGACATCGCCCGCATGAGCTCGGCGCGCGAGTATGGATACGATGTCGACCCAGATGGCGACGGCGAGGAAAACCCGATCTCACAGTGGGTGCTGACTTCGATCGCGCAGGGCAACCCGAACCTGAAGCCGATGCGTTCGCTTAACCTCGACATGTCGCTGGAGCACTATGCCGGGCGCACCGGCGCCTATTCGGTGGCGCTCTACTACAAGCATATCACCAACTTCCTGTTCCGCTCCTCCTCCAGCAATATCCGCGACGGAACGCTGGGCGAGAACGTCGATCCGGCGGGCGTGGCGATCTCCATGCCCAACAACGGCAAGACCGCGGAAGTCTACGGCATGGAAATCAGCGGCCAGCAGCTGCTGCACTGGCTGCCCGGCATTCTCGGCTCGCTGGGCGTGGGGGGCAACCTGACCTTGCAGCGCTCCAGGGCCGTGACGGGGCTTACCTGGCATCCGGACGGCTACAAGCTGCCGCTGATGGAAACGCCCGAGACGATCGCCAACCTGCAAGTGTTCTGGGAGCGCAAGGGCTGGGAAATCTACGGCGCGTGGAACTATCAGTCGAGATTCCTCGGCGGCATCCAGGACTTCGGCAACAATCCCTACGAGCAGGCCTATAGCTTCGTGGACCTGACCTTCCGCAAGACCTTCCTGAAGAAGTCCTCGGTCCAGCTTCAGGTCCAGAACCTCTTCGACTCGCACACCTATTGGGAAACCGTGTCCTCCGGGACGGGGGCAAGCCGCGCCTACATCAAGAACGGTCGCAGCGTGACGCTCGGCCTGAACCTGATCTTCTGAGGATCGCCGCAATGAAGACCAAGACACTTATCCTGCTGGGAGCGCTGGCCACGTGCCTGCCGCTCCCGGCAATCGCCGCCGATGCGCCGGCTGCGCAGCAGGAACCGCTGGCGCCCGCCACGGTCCGGCCTGAACGCGTGATCCTTAACCTCACCGCCGACCCGGCGACCGAAATGGCCGTGACCTGGCGCTCGGCGCCGGGCCTTGTGGGACAGGTCCAGTATGCGAAGGCGACGAATAGCCCCGACTTCGTGAAGGCGCCGCTGTCCGTGGCGGCGAAGACCGACGACGCCACCCTTGCGGTGCGTGAAGACCCGGCTTTTCGCGCCGCCTATCACTCGGCGGTGCTGACCGGCCTCGAACCGGACACCGTCTATGCCTACCGCGTCGGTGACGGTACGCAGTGGTCGGAATGGTTCCAGTTCCGCACGGCCGCGCGCGAGGCCAAGCCGTTCCGCTTCATCTACATGGGCGACATGCAGAACCAGGTCCTGTCGGAAGCCTCGCGCACCTTGCGCATGGCCTTCCGCCAAGCGGGCGACGCGGCTTTCACGATCCACGCCGGAGACCTGATCAACCGGCATGACAGCGACGCGGAGTGGGGCGAATGGTTCGCTTCGGGCGGCTTCCTCTATGCCCAGACGCCGCAGATGCCGACGCCGGGAAACCACGAATACGTGCGGGACGAGGCGGCGCGCGCGGGATCGTCGATCAACGGCCAGTGGCGCCGCCAGTTCACTTTGCCCGAGAACGGCCCGGCCGATGTCCCGGCCAGCCGGGAAACCAGCTGGTACACCGACTATCAGGGCCTGCGCCTGATCTCGATCGATTCGATGCAGGTCGATCGTGACGAGACCGCCCGCAAGGCTATCGTGAAGTGGCTGGACGGCCTGCTGGCGAAGAACCCGAACCGCTGGACGGTCCTGTTCCTGCACTTCCCGCTGTTCTCCAGCGAGCCGGGGCGCGACAATCCGAAGGTGCGCGCGGCGCTGAAACCCCTGATCGACAAGTACCATGTCGATCTCGTGCTCCAGGGCCACGATCACGGCTATGCGCGCGGCGCCATCGGCAAGGACGGCCCTGCCGCCGACGATGCCGGCACGACTTATGCCGTCTCGGTCGCCGGGCCGAAGATGTACGATGTCGGCAGCCTGCCCTGGGCGCGCAAGTCGGCCTCGCGCACGCAGGCCTATCAGGTGATCGACGTCAGCCAGGGCGAACTCAGCTATCGCGCCTATACCGCCACGGGCGAGCCACTCGACGCGGTAACCTTGCGCAAGCCCTGACAGTGAAAAGGCCGGAGCGAGGGGCATCGCTCCGGCCTTCATTGGGCCACCTTCGAATAGCGACCTGAAGGGCGGCTTTGCCTTAATCAAGCATAGTCTGGCGCAGCTTGGCGATATCGGCGTCGGTCAGGCCGACCTTCTGCTTCAGGTAGCCTTCCGATCCGCCATACTGCTGGTCGAGATAGGTGAAGAACTGCGCGAGGTGCGAGGCACCGCCCTTGGTATAGAGCGGCTCGGCCTTCGGCGGCTGCCCGTCGGCGCGCGCGGCATAATACTTGAGAATGGGGTTGTTCGGGTAGTCGGCGGGATCGACCTTGGGCATCTCCCACTGCGGGCGGCGCAGCTCGGTGGAGCGATGGTAGTCCTTCAGGATCGTTTCGCGATCGACGCCCAGCACGTCGTAGATCAGGGCCGTGGCGATGCCGGTGCGGTCCTGCCCCGCCGAGCAGTGATAGACCACCGCGCCCTCGTTCGCGAGCAGGCGGTTGAACAGGGCGCGAAACTGCGGGACGAGCATCAGCTCCATGCCCTTGTACATGTTCTCGCCGCCGCTCTTGGCCATGTCCTTGAACAGGGGCTTGATCGAATAGTCGTTGGCGAGGAACAGCGCGCCGGTGCGGTCGTCCAGCATGTCGGGCGCGACTTCGCGTTCTTCGATCGAGCGGAGATCCACCACCGCGCCAAGGTCGAGCTGGCCCAGCAGCGCATAGTCGGCATCGGTCAGCAAGGGCATCGCGCCCGAACGGAACGCCTTGTCCCACTTCACCGTGCGGCCATCCTTGGTGACGTAGCCGCCGATGTCGCGGAAATTGCTGCCCTGCTGAAGCGGCAGTACGCGCTCGGCCACCACGGTGGTCTTGCCGTTCTTTCCCTTGAGGATGACGTAGCGCCGCTCATTGGCCGGGATCGGCAGCTTCAGCGCGGCGGCCGTACTGGCAGTCGCGACGCGCTGGTCGCCTTTGTCCAGCACGGGATCGCTGCTGATCCATACGCCGACCGGGGCGTTTTCCATGCGCGCAAGCTCCACCGTTGCATCGTCCAGACGGGTGAGCGTTGCCAGTTCACGCGCCATGGCGGGCGTGGCGGTGAGCGCCGCGAGAAGGACGATGGGAGCGAGCTTGCGCATGTGGCGGTATCCTTGATGAAACTGACGTTCGGGCGGTTAAAACGGATGTATGTATCCTTTGTGACAGTCGCCCAGTCAATTAAACTCGATTTTATCGTGATCAGGATCGCCGTGGTGAATTTTGTAGAACGAATGTATCTGTTTCCGGAGATGTACGAAAAAAGGGCCGCCTTTCGGCAGCCCTTCGTTGTTTCCGGTCTGAGAAGGCGTGCTCAGTCGCGGCCTTTGCCGAAGGCGACGATCTGGAGCAGGCCGCCCGCCATTGCCACGTTCTTGAAGAAATGGATGAACTGGTTCTGGTCGCCCAGTTGCGCGTGGAAGAAGACTGCCGTCGACAGGCTGAACAGGGCCAGCACGGCCGCGACGCTGCGCAGGCGATAGCCGGAGATCAGCAGTGCGCCGCCGACCACTTCCACCGCGACGGCACCGGCCAGGGCGACAGCGGGAAGGGGGAGCCCGACAGAGGCGATATAGGCCATCGTCCCGGCAGGGTCGGAGATCTTGGAAAGGCCGCTAAGGATGAAGATGGCGGCAATCAGGATGCGACCGGCCAGGGGCAGGAAGCGGACGAGACCCTTGTCGGCGGCGATCGGGGCAACATTCAGAGTAGCGGTGTTCATGACGATTTCCTTGCTCGAAAGAGGGGCTCGGTTGGTCACGAACCCTCGATGTCCAAGGATTTGCCGCAGAAACTGACCTTCAAAAATCCCGATAAATTCACCGCAAACGTTCGAAAAAACGGAAAAGCACCGGACGGAAGGAAGGGGGGACTGGCGGCTTGGCGGGGGAGGGAATCCGCCAGTCCCCAAGTAAGTCCGGCCGCGCCGAAACGCGCCGAACGTGGTCCCGGCTCGATGGTCGGCGGGCTCTCGATATTCAGATAGAGGCACGGCACGGGCGAGCCGCTGCCGCGCGTTTCGTTCGCTTCAGGCCGCGCGCGGCCGCCATCGGGTGCGCCAGGCCTTCGGGGTGCTGCCCACGATCCGACGGAACAGCCGGGTCAGATGCGCCTGGTCGGTCAAGCCGCAGGTGCAGGCGATTTCGGAAAGCGTATCCTCGGTATGCAGCATGAGGCTTTGCGCGCGGCGGATGCGCTGGCGAATGACGTAGGCATGCGGAGGCTCGCCGACGCTGGTCTTGAAGGCACGGCAGAAATGCCCGGTGCTCAGCCGCGCAACGGTGGCGAGATCGTAGCAGGGCAGTGCGTGGCCTAGATTTTCATCGATGTGTCGGATGACCTTGCGCAGTTGCCATCCCGCCAGGCCCCCTCTTGCGGATACCTCTTGTTCCTGCGCGGCATGGGGCGTTCCCGGCAGGAGCGGCGCATTTGTGCATGGCGAGCGGGATGAAGGCGGCGATGAGATGGCGGTATAAGTATGGTCGGGAACCTGACCCGTATTCGTTGTTGTCGTGCTCAACGCGTCATGAAGCATGATCAACTCTCCAAACCGTCGACTGATTCGACCGAGGGATCGAACCAGTCGCGACACTGGTGAAAATCGCGATGTCGGGGTTTGTCGCATAGTAATTGGCTGTGACAAACCGATTCTTCATTCGATTCGAGATAACACATCAATGCGGTATGAAGATTGCAGTCATGCTTCTGCGTAAGGGGAATGGATTTTTACTATAAGCGAGAGCGGAATTCCTGTTCTCGTCATCGCCATCGGATCAGATATCGGGAAGTTCGCCCAGGCCGGTGTCGAGCGCGCATTGGGCCACGAACTTGTCGAGCAGCCAGGCCGCGGCGGGGCCGGGAGGGGTGTCGCGCCGCCAGATGCCGCCGAAACGGTAGATGCCGCCGGGGTGATCCGGCATGGAGAGACGGATGAGCGTGCCGGAAACCAGGTCGGCCTCGATCATCGGCAGCGGCATGTTGCCCCAGCCGATCCCCTGCCGCAGCAGGGCGTGCTTGGCGCCAAGGTCGGCAAGGCGCCAGGTCTTCGGGCTCATGACCGAGAAGTCCTTGCCCTCGGTGAAGCGCGAACGGTCGCTTAGCACCAGCTGCGTATATTCGCGCCCCGCGCCGGGCGGGATTAGGTCCATGCGGCCCAGCGGATGGTCGGGGGCGGCCACCGGCACCATCGCCACCGAGCCCACGGATACGCTTTCCAGCCCCCCCACGCCCGCGAACAGAGGGCCGGAGAGCCCGACCACGGCGGTCCCGTCGAGCACCATGGATGTGATCGCGCCCAGCGCTTCGACATGGAGGCGAAGCTGGACGGTTGGAAACTCGGCCGCGAAGGCGCGCAGGATCACGCCGAGGCGCTCGGCCGGGAACATGACGTCCACCGCCAGATCGACTTCGGCCTCGAGTCCGTCAAGCAAGCCTTTCACTTTGGCGCGCAACCCGTCGATGCCTTCCGCGACGCCGCGCGCTTCGGACAGCACGGCGCGGCCCGCCGTCGTCAGCTGCGGCTTGCGTGTGCCCTCGCGCTCGAACAGCATGACGCCAAGCTGGGCTTCGAGGTTGGCGATGCCATAGCTGATGACCGATACCGCGCGATTCAGCTTGCGCCCGGCAGCGGCGAAACTGCCGGTATCGACGATGGCCAGGAAGATGCGCAGCTGGTCCAGTGTCGGCGTACCGGGGTTACTCACTTTTCAATCTCCTCGAACAGTCAGGTCGATTTTATCCCTCTGAACTTGAAATGATCCCAGGTCTATATGGGTTTCAACAGGACGGCACCTTACCCCGCCGCCCCCGGAGACAGGACATGATCGAACTTCGCCCCTTTGACAGCCTCGGCGGTGCCAACCACGGCTGGCTCGACGCCAAGCACCACTTCTCGTTCGCCGGCTACCACGATCCGGCCCGCGTCCACTGGGGCAACCTGCGCGTCTGGAACGACGACGCGATCGCTCCGCAGACCGGCTTCCCGCCGCACCCGCACCGCGACATGGAAATCATCACTTACGTCCGTGAAGGCGCGATCACCCACCAGGACAACCTGGGCAACAAGGGCCGCACTGAAGCAGGCGACGTCCAGGTGATGAGCGCCGGAACCGGCATCACCCACTCGGAATATAACCTGGAGGACGTGACGACGAAGATCTTCCAGATCTGGATCATCCCGACCCGCGACGGCGAAGAGCCGAGCTGGGGCGCCAAGCCCTTCCCCAAGGGCGACCGTTCGGGCCAGTTCGTGACGCTCGCCTCGGGCTACGAGAACGACAATGACGCCCTGCCGATCCGCACCAACGCCCGCGTCGTGGGTGCCACGCTGAAGGCCGGCGAAACCGCCGAGTACCCGCTGGGCAAGGACCGCAAGGCCTACCTCGTCCCCGCCATCGGCGCGGTGCAGATCGAGGACGTGCGCGCCAATGCCCGCGATGGCGTGGCGATCAGCGATCTCGACGTGTTGCGGATCACCGCGATCGAGGACAGCGAGATCGTACTGGTCGACGCGGCTTGACGCGAACCTGACAGGAGGCGGGAGCGGGCGGAAATCGTCCGCTCCCAACTCTTCCCCGATTGCATTTTCCCTTATCGGCGCCGACTTTCTGCCCCGGCGCTCAATCGCACAAAAGAAGCGCAAGGAAGGATTGCCCCATGACCGTCCATTCATCCGATATCGAAGGCGTAGACCTCGTCGTTCTTCCCCCCGTCCGCGATCTCGGCGATGGCTTTCAGGTCCGCCGCGCGCTGCCCACCGCGCAGCGCCGCATGGTCGGCCCCTTCATCTTCTTCGACCAGATGGGCGAGGCGGTGTTCCGCAGCGGCGAAGGCCTGGACGTGCGCCCGCATCCGCACATCGGCCTCTCCACGCTGACCTACCTGGTCGAGGGCGAAATCCTTCACCGTGATTCCCTCGGCTCGGTCCAGGCGATCCGCCCCGGCGAGGTCAACTGGATGACGGCGGGCAGCGGCATCGTCCACTCCGAGCGCACCTCTCCCGAAGTGCGCGCCAGCGGCGGCAAGCTGTTCGGCCTCCAGACCTGGATCGCGCTGCCCAAGGAAGCGGAAGAGATCGCTCCCGACTTTGCGCATCACAAGGCCGACGAAATTCCCGTGACCGAAGACGCCGGAACCCGGCTGACGGTGATCGCAGGCACCTCCGACGGCCTTACCTCGCCGCTCAAGACCTACTCCGACATGGTCTATGCCGATATCGTCATGCTCGACGGCGCGCGCTACCAGGTGAAGGCCGAGCATGTCGAACGCGCGATCTACGTCGTCGGCGGCGAAGTGGAAGTGGAAGGGCAGACCGGCAGCTTCAAGGAGACCGAACTCGTGGTCTTCAAGCCGGGCGCCGAAGTGATCCTGAGGGCCAAGGGCGGCACCCGCCTGATGCTGCTGGGCGGCGAACCGCTGCCGGAAAAGCGCCATATCTTCTGGAACTTCGTCTCCTCCTCGCTCGACCGCATCGAACAGGCCAAGGAAGACTGGAAGGAACAGCGCTTCGCCCGCGTGCCCGAAGAGCACGAATTCATCCCCCTTCCGGCCTGAGGAACACCAGACTATGGCACATGGAACTGCCCATATCGGCGAGACCCCCTGGCGCACCGAGATCATGGTCGGCGGCCACGCGATCACTGCCGACGAACCGGAAACACTCGGCGGGCAAGGGGTGGGGCCGGCGCCCTACGACCTGCTGCTGGCCAGCCTCGGCGCCTGCACGGCGATCACGCTGAAGATGTACGCAGCGCGCAAGGGCTGGCCGCTGGTTTCGGTGGACGTGGATCTTCGGCTCAAGGGTTCGAAGGAAGAGATGCGGATCGAGCGGAAGCTCTCGATCGTCGGGCTGGATGACGAGCAGAAGGCCCGGCTTGCGGATATTGCCGAGCGGACCCCGGTGACTTTGACGTTGAAGTCGGGACTGGGGATCGAGACGGAGCTGGTTTGAAGGGGAAGAGGAAGTCCTGGGGGATGATCCCCCAGACCCTCGGAATTTCAGCGTCGCGCGCTGCCGGACCGTCTTGCGCTCCCTGCGGCGCAGCCAATAGGTCTCCCGACGCAGCCGTGGGCGCACGACGCGGTTGGCCCGCGTGACATCGACATTCCTGGGGGTGCAGGGGGGCTAAGCTCCCCTGCTTTTCCTTTTCTTCACCCCTTTTGGCGCAAAGCCCCCAGATCGATCCCGTGCTTGTTCACCTTGTAGTAGAACGTCTTGCGCGGCAGATCGAGCGCGCGGATGGCGGCTCCGATCTCTCCGTTCGCCGCGAGCACGGCGGCGACGATTTCTTCCCGTTCGAAGGCATCAACCCGTTCGGTCAGGCCCCTGGCGACGGAGGGTGAGGGCGTGGGGGAGGATTCGCCGAGACCCAACGCGAACTGTTCCGCGAAATTGGCGAGTTCGCGCACGTTGCCCGGCCAGTCGTGGCGTTCGAGCATCGTGCGCACGGCAGCGGTCACCGGCGGCAGGTCGCGGCCGCTGCGGCTGGCGGCGTCTCCGGCAAATCGGGCGAAGAGCGGCGCGATATCCTCGCGGCGTTCGCGCAGCGGCGGCACCGAGAGGCGCATCGCGGCGAGGCGGTAGAACAGCGGCGGGAGGAGCGCGGGCGGCGGACCTTCGGCGGCGGTCTGGCTGGTGGAGATCACCCGCACGTCGACCGGCATGGCCTCGTCCCGGCGGCGCAGCGCTCGCTGTTCGACGAAGGGCAGCAGGCGCTCCTGCAAATGCGCGGGGGCGCGATCGATGTCGTCCAGGTAAAGCGTGCCGCGATGCGCGGCGACAAGTCCGGGTTCGGCATGGCCACTGCCCGTGAACAGCGGCTCTGCAAGGGTTTCGGGCATTCCGGCGCAGGCGATGGGCAGGAAGCGCTGGCGTGCGCGCTTGCCGGAGCGGTGGATCAGCCGGGCGAGGAGATCCTTGCCGGTGCCTGTCTCGCCTTCGATGAACAGGTCTATATCGGCATTGGCGAGGACCGGGATCATCTCGCGCAGGCGGCGGATCGCGGGGCTTTCTCCGAGAAATACCGGGGCGTCCTCGGCTTGGGCCAGACTGCGCAGGCGGCGGTTTTCCAAGGTCAGCGCGCGGGCGGTGGCGGCGCGGTTGACGGCGGCGATCAGGGCGTCGGGCGCGAAGGGCTTGGTCAGGAAGTCCCAGGCCCCGGCCTTGAGCATCTGCACCGCCATTTCGATGTCGCCATGCCCCGTCACCAGAATCACCGGCAGTTCGGGATCGCGTTCGTGAAGCTGGCGGAACAGGTCGATTCCGGAGACATGCGGCATGCGCACGTCGGTCACGACTACACCGGGCCAGTCCGCGGTAACGGCGGTGAGCGCCGGGGCGGCGGCGGGGAAATGCTCCACCTCGAAGCCCGCAAGCCGCAGCAGTTGCGCGGTCGAGCGGGCGAGATGTTCGTCATCCTCGACAAGGGCGATGCGAGAGGGAGCCGAACTGGTCGTGGTCATCGGGCAAGTCTCAGGCAGAGTTCGAAGGCGGCGCCGGTTTCGCTCGGCACGAGGCGCAGGGAGCCGCCGAACTCCTGCGCAATGTCCTGTGCGATCACGAGGCCGAGGCCGAGACCCTCGGCGCGGCTGGTCGCAAACGGGGTGAACAGGCGGTCGGCGATTTCCGGAGCGATGCCGGGGCCGTTGTCGGAAACGGTCAGGCGCAACCTTTCATCCTCGACGGCGACAGCCAGGGTGATGCGTGCATCGGGCCGGGCGCCCAGTGCCTCGGTGGCGTTCTGGAGCAGGTTCACGAGGATCTGTTCGAGCCGGACCTTGTCGCCGCGTACTTTCAGGTCGTCGGGAATTTCGGGTACGTCGAATGTCAGCGCGGCGAGGCGTTCCTTGAGCAGCAATTGCGCGCCCTCCACGACTTCCGCGAGCGGCACCGCGCTTTCACCCGCGCTGGCCTTGCGGGCAAAGCCGCGAAGTTGCGCGGTGATCACGCCGATGCGCTCGGCAAGCTGGTCGATGGCGGAAAGATTTCCGCGCACGTCTCCGTTGGCGCCGAGGTCGAGCAATTGCTCCGCCGAGCGCGCGTAGTTGCGGATCGCGGCGACGGGCTGCGCCGTCTCATGCGCCACGCTGGCGGTGACCTGCCCCAGCGTCGCGAGCCGGTTGGCCAGGCGCAATTCCTCGCGCAGCAGCGCTGCACGCTGTTCGAGGGCGGCGCGTTCCTCGATCTCGCGGCGCAGTTCGGCGGTGCGTTCGGCCACTGCGGTTTCGAGCAGCGCGGTCCGTTCACGACGGCGGCGATTGCGCTGGGCGAGCCACCACAAGGCACCGACCGTGAAGAACGCGAGGATCGCCGCGACCGCCTGCGCGCTGCGCATCGGCGTGGTGACGGCGACGCGGATCGGCAGGGCGAGATTGACCCGCCAGCGGTCGCGGTTCGGCGGGCTGGTGGCGAGCAGGAACCGCGCCGTCTCGCCGGGCCTGCGCAGAAGGCCGTCGCGGTCGATCCTGTAGGGCGCCGGGATCAGGCTGGGGATGCCGACGTCGCCTGCGATCGCCTGCTGCCGCGCGGAATCGATCGGGCGGGTCATGGCGAAGCGCCAGTCCGGGCGGCTGGCGACCAGGATTACCCCATCGCGGTTGGTCACGAATGTCTCGCCGCCTGCCGTACGCCACTGCGCTTCGATGCGGTCGAAATCGAGCTTGATGACGATCACGCAGTCCCCCGCCGCCTTGCGCGCAAGGTAGAGGCCGGGACGATGGCTGACGGTGCCGAGTGCGAACTGGGCACCGTCGCCGTACCGCAGGGCGTCGCGGTAGTAACGGCGAAAACGGTAATCGCGCCCGACGAAGCTCTGGCCATCGCGCCAGTTGCTGGCCGAAATCGCAAAGCCGTCTTCGCCCACCAGATAGATGGCGGAGGCGCCGATCCGATGTGCGAAAGCCTCCAGCTTCGCATTCAGGCGCCGGTCCGCGCCTGGCGCCCCATCGGCAGCGGCGATGACGTCGCGGTCGTCGGCCAGGGCCTGGGGCAGCAGGCGGAAACGGGCGATCTCGCTGTCGAGCAAGGCTTGCCTGAGGCGGGCATCGGCCTGCACGGATTGCGCGAAAGCCGAGGCGGCGCGGCGGCGTACCAGTTCCCCGGCTACGCCTCCCGCGACCAGGGCGGCGCAAACGGCGGCGACAAGCCAGTAGAGGGCGTGGGCGCGTTTCACCTCGCCTGTCTATGCCGCCGATAACGGATGTGCAAGTTTCGGCACATTGCGGCAGTGCAATGTGCCGATTTCTGCCCGGATGTCGTATATGCAAACCTTATCAATGCCCGGAAATCCGCCATTTTCGACGCGTGCAAAAATGTCTTTGGCCGCAGCGAAAAAGCGAACAGCTTTGGTGCAGCAGGCGATCGGCGTAAGTCCGGCGCATGCCAGAGAGAGGAAGAAAGGCCTTACCGATGCACGTAGAGTTGTCCGAAACGCACGAACCGTCCAAGCCCAAGCGCTGGTACGGGCACCTTTACGTGCAGGTGCTGATCGCCATTGCGGCCGGCGTGACGCTGGGACACTTCTTCCCGGCAACGGGCGAGGCGCTCAAGCCCCTGGGCGATGCCTTCATCAAGCTGGTCAAGATGGTGATCGCACCGGTCATCTTCCTGACCATCGTCACCGGCATCGCCTCGATGCGCGATCTGCGCTCGGTCGGCCGCGTTGCGGGCAAGGCTTTCGGTTACTTCTTCTTCTTCTCCACCCTGGCGCTGATCGTCGGGCTGATCGTGGCGAACGTGGTTCGCCCCGGACAAGGCCTGAACATCGATCCCGCCACGCTCGATGCCTCGAAGGTCGCAACCTACTCCGAAAAGGCGCACGACACCTCGATCACCGGCTTCCTCATGGAGATGATCCCGGACACGTTCCTTTCCTCGCTGACGCAGGGGAACATCCTTCAGGTCCTCGTGGTCGCCATTCTCTTCGGCATCGCTCTGGCCATGCTGGGCGATCGCGGCGCGCGCCCGCTTTCGCTGCTCGAAGACGTGTCGCTGGTGTTCTTCAAGCTCGTTTCGATCGTCATGAAGGCCGCACCCGTCGGTGCCTTCGGCGCCATGGCCTTCACCATCGGCAAGTACGGCGTGGGCAGCCTTGCCAATCTCGTGGGACTGGTGGCGACGTTCTATGTCACCTCGGCGCTGTTCGTGGTGGTGGTGCTGGGGGTGGTCGCGCGGCTTGCGGGCTTCTCGATCTTCTCGCTGATTTCCTACCTCAAGGCAGAGCTTCTGCTGGTGCTGGGCACGTCCTCCTCGGAAAGCGCGCTGCCCTCGCTGATGGAAAAGATGGAGCGCGCGGGCTGCCCCAAGAGCATCGTCGGCCTCGTCGTGCCCACCGGCTACAGCTTCAACCTTGATGGCACCAATATCTACATGACGCTGGCGGCGCTGTTCATCGCCCAGGCCTGCAACGTGGAACTGACGCTGGGCCAGCAGGTGCTGCTGCTGGGCGTGGCCATGCTCTCGTCCAAGGGCGCGGCGGGCGTGACCGGCGCAGGCTTCATCACCCTGGCCGCCACCCTGTCGATCGTCCCTTCGGTGCCGGTCGCGGGCATGGCGCTGATCCTGGGCGTCGACCGCTTCATGTCGGAATGCCGCAGCCTCACCAACTTCATCGGCAATGCCGTGGCGACGGTGGTGGTCTCGCGCTGGGAAGGCAAGCTCGACACCGAGCGCTTCAACGCCGTGCTCGCAAATCGCGAGCCCGCCGCTGTGCCGAGCCCCGTGCTCGTCTGACCTGACGGTCCTCGGGGCTTCGGCCCCGCACAGGAAACACCCCTATGAAGACTGGTCTTTCGCGGCTGCTTGCCGCCACCCTTTGCTACGCCCCGGCTTCGGCGCTTTTCACGGCTCCCACTGCCGCGCTGGCCGACGAGGCGAAAGCCCCGAGCTACCCGGTTTCCTCCAATGGCGACGGCGCCGTCACCAATGGCTACAGCATCTCCCGCTGGGCGGAGGACTGGCGGTCCATGGCCGACGACAGAAAGCGCGACGACTTTCTCGACCGGCTCAAGTATCTGCCCTTGAACGAGGCCGGAGACATCTACGTCACGCTTTCGGGCGAGTTGCGCCTGCGGGTCAACCAGACCACCAATCCCAATTTGCGGGAAGCCGAGGCGCAGCGGCAGGACATCAGCCGCCTGGTGGCGGGCGCGGACCTGCATGTCGGGCCGCACTTGCGCTTCTTCGGAGAACTGGCTCACGCCGGACTCGCGGGCAGGAACCTCGGCACACCAGCCACCAGTATGCGCAACGGCCTTGTCGCCCAGCAGTATTTTGCGGAAGCCAACGGACGGTTGGCAGGACTCGACGCGGGCATTCGCTATGGTCGGCAGGAGTTCGTCGACGGACCCAACTTGCTGACCTCGCAGCGCGACAACAACACCATCCATTACACGCTGAACGGCGTGCGCGCCTGGGTTCGCGGCAAGGCGGTGCGCGCCGACGTGTTCGACTTGCGCCCCACGGCTTACGGCGAGGACGGCATCGGCGACGACAAGAGCGATCCCGAGCGCCGCTTTTCCGGCGTCACGCTGGGCTATGCAGTGCCGAAGACCTTCCTTGGCGATTCGAAACTCTTCGTCGATCCCTTCCTCTGGCGGCGGCGTAACGGCGTCGGCACCTGGGGAGGGCGGATCGGCCCGGCGACGCGCTGGTATGGCGGGGTCCACGTCTACGGCGATGCCGGGCCGCTCCAGTTGGACTGGACGGTGAACCACCAGTGGGGCACGTTCATGGATCAGAAGATCGATGCCTGGCAGGTGCTGCTGGCGCAGTCCTATCGCCTGGGGGCGTCGAAGTCCGCGCCGCGCATCGGTCTCAGTGCCGACTATGCCAGCGGTGGGGGCGGCTATGGCGACGGAAAGCTGCGCAATGCCTACTCGCCCTTCGGCAACAACGTCTACTACAGCTACCAGCTCTATCTGACGCCCAGCAACTTGCGTTCCTTCGCGCCCACTTTCAGCTTCTCGCCGCTGAAGAACGTGAAAGTGAATGCCGAATACCGCTTCGCCTGGCGTGACAGTGTCACCGATGCGGTCTATCGGGCCAACGGCCAACCCTTTGCCGGCACCCAGAACGGCCGGGCGCGCAAGATCGCCGAACTCGCCCGCTTGCAGGCGGTCTGGACGATCTCGCCGCGCGTCTCGTTCACCGGGCGCTACGAGCATCTCGAAGCCGGCCCCGCGCTGACCGATGCGGGGTACCGCAGCTCCGATTTTCTCGCGGGCTGGTTGAGTTTTCGTTTCTGAAGAAAGAAGGTCGTCGATGTCCCCCACCCGTCACGCCGCCGCCCGCGCGCTGCTTTCCGATCCCCTGACCAACAAGGGGACCGCCTTCACCGCCGAGGAGCGTGACGCGTTCGGCCTGCACGGCCTGCTCCCCCCGCATGTCGGCACGCTCGACAGCCAGATCGAGCGCCGCCGCAAGGCGTTGGAGGAAAAGGAAAGCGACTTCCAGCGCTATGCCTTCCTGCGCGAGCTTCAGGATTCCAACGAAGTGCTGTTCCATGCGCTGGTGCAAAGCGACCTGCCGCGCATGTTGCCGCTGGTCTATACGCCCACCGTGGGCGAGGGCTGCGAGCGTTTCAGCGAGATCTGGCGGCGCCCGCGTGGCCTGTTCCTGAGCTATCCCAACCGCGACCGCATTTCCGATATCCTGGCCGATCCCGCCTACGACCGCGTGAAAGTGATCGTCGTCAGCGATGGCGAGCGGATTCTCGGCCTGGGCGACCAGGGCGCGGGCGGCATGGGCATTCCCATCGGCAAGCTGGCGCTCTACACCGCCTGCGCCGGCATCCATCCGTCGGAAGTCCTGCCGATCCTGCTGGACCTCGGCACCGACAACCATGCCCGCCGCGAGGATCCGCTCTATGTGGGTTGGCGCGCGCCACGCGTGCGCGGGCAGGACTACGACGATTTCGTGGAGGCTTTCGTCAGCGCGGTGGACGATCGCTTTCCCGGTGTCCTGCTCCAGTGGGAGGATTTCGCGGGCAAGAACGCCTACGACCTGCTGGTCCGCTACCGCGACCGGCTGCTGAGCTTCAACGACGATATCCAAGGCACCGCCGCCACCGCCGTGGGCACGCTGCTTGCGGCGATCGGCCGGACCGGCGTGCCGCTCATCGAGCAGCGCGTGGTGCTGTTCGGTGCCGGGGCCGCCGGTAGCGGCGTGGCCGAGATGCTCGTTCAGGCGATGATGGCCGACGGGCTCGACGAAAAGGCGGCCCGCGCGCGAATCTGGGCGGTGGACCGCGACGGCCTGATCCTCTCCGACATTCCGCGCCTGCCGCAGCAGCAGTTGAAGCTGGCGCGCGATCCCGCCGAGATCGAAGGCTGGAACGTCAGCGGCCAGAACATGATCTCGCTTCAGGAAGTGGTCGCCAATGTCCATCCCACCGTGCTGATCGGCACTTCGGGCCAGAAGGCGGCCTTCGACGAGCGCACCATCCGCACGATGGCCGAGAAGGTCGAGCGCCCGGTGGTCTTCCCGCTTTCGAACCCGATCTCGCGTGCCGAAGCGCATCCGGCGGACGTTCTCGAATGGACCGGCGGCAAGGCGATCGTCGGCACCGGAAGCCCCTTCGGCACACCGGGCGTCACGCAGGTCAACAATGTCTACATCTTTCCTGGTGTCGGCCTCGGCGCGCTGGCCAGCGGGGCCACCGCCATCAGCGACGGCATGTTCATGGTCGCTGCGCGGCGTCTGGGGGAACTCAGCGACGACAGCCACGACGGCCTGCTACCCGCCGTTACCGAACTTCGCGAGGTGGCTCTGGAAATCGCCGTTGCCGTCGCGGTGCAGGCGCAAGCTGAGGGGCTCGCAACTGCCGAGCCCGCAGCATTGACGCGCGAGAGCATCGCCGCAAGCATGTGGCAGGCCCGATACGCCTGAGCGGAAGGACAAGACCATGACCCCGGCAAGCGAAACACTCAAGGTTGGCCTTCTTGGCTATGGCTATGCCGGGGCGACGTTTCACGCGCCGCTGATCCGGGCGGTCGAGGGATTGGAACTCGACCGCTTCGCCAGCCGCAGCCGCGACAAGGTTCTCGAACGCTTCCCGGAAGCGACCATCCACGAAGATTCGTCGGCCGTGCTCGGCGATCCGGAAGTCGATCTTGTCGTTATCGCAACGCCCAACGATACGCATTTCCCGCTGGCGGAAGCAGCGCTGCGGGCGGGCAAGCATGTCGTCGTCGACAAGCCCTTCACCCTGGACCTTGCCGAGGCGCGGGCGCTGATCGCGCTGGCCGAGGAAACCGGCCGCCAACTCACCGTCTTCCACAACCGCCGCTGGGACAGTGATTTTCGCAGTGTGCGCAAGGCAATCGATGCAGGCCTGGTGGGCGATCCCACGCATCTGGAAATCCACTTCGACCGCTTCCGCCCGCAAGTCCGCGATCGTTGGCGCGAGGGTGACGGGCCGGGCGCCGGCGTGTGGTTCGATCTCGGGCCGCACCTTGTCGATCATGCACTGCTGCTGATGGGCTTGCCGGATCGCGTCACCGCCTCGCTCGCCATGCAGCGCGAGGGCGCTCGCAGTCCGGACTGGGCGCATGTCGTTCTCGATTTCGGCGGAAACCGCGCGGTTCTCCATGCCTCGATGCTGGTGGCAGGCGGCGTGCCGCGCTTCATCGTCCACGGCACAGGCGGCAGCGCGGTCAAGCACGGCATGGACGTGCAGGAAGGCCAGCTTCTCGCCGGCATGACGCCGGGTGCGCCGGGCTGGGGCGAAGACCCCGACCCGGTGGTGATCTATGATGACGAAGGACATGCGAGCCGCCTTCCGGCCGAACCCGGCGACCAGCGGGAATTCTACCGCCTGGTTGGCGAGGCGGCGCGGGGCAGGGCGCTCAATCCGGTGCCGCCGGTCCAGTCGCTGGCCGTCATGGCGGTGATCGAGGCGGCGGAGCGATCCGCTGCGGAAGGGCGTTCGGTGGCGCTGCCGCTGACCGAGGCCGAGCGCACGGCCTGGATGGCCAGCCGGGTCTGAAGCCACCGTCAGGCATCTCACCCTCGTCATCCTAAACTCGTTTCAGGATCCATTTCTGACCATCGACGGTCGGTCGTTCGGCACGCTGGATCCTGAAACGAGTTCAGGATGACGGTGTGTTAGCACGAGGACTTGTGCGCTGATCGAAGGGTTCGCGGCAGGCTGTGGGGTGCTCGTTACCGTATCTCGCGCCGGCACTAGAAAACGGGCCGCCCTTTCGGACGGCCCGTTTCTCTTTTCTCGGAAGCCGAAGCTCAGCCCGCAGGCAGAAGCTTACGGTCGCTGGCGATGCGGTTCATCGCCTTTTGCAGCTTCTCGAACGCGCGCACCTCGATCTGGCGGACGCGCTCGCGGCTGACGTGATAGACCTGGCTCAGCTCTTCGAGCGTCTTCGGGTCTTCGGTCAGGCGGCGTTCCATCAGGATGTCGCGCTCACGCTCGTTCAAGCCATCCATGGCCTCGACCAGCATCGCGTGACGGACGGTGGCTTCTTCCGCATCCGCAACGGTTTCGTCCTGGAGCGGACGGTCATCCGCGAGAACGTCCTGCCACTGGCCTTCGCCTTCCTCGCGCAGGGAGACGTTCAGCGAGGCATCGCCGCCCATCATCATGCGCCGGTTCATGTTGACCACTTCCTGCTCGGAAACGCCGAGCGTGGTTGCGATCTTGGCCACATCGTCCGGATGAAGGTCGGAATCCTCGTAAGCGTCGAGGTTCTTCTTCATACGGCGCAGGTTGAAGAACAGCTTCTTCTGCGCGGCCGTGGTGCCCATCTTCACGAGCGACCACGAACGCAGGATGTACTCTTGAATCGAAGCCTTGATCCACCACATAGCATAAGTGGCGAGGCGGAAGCCCCGATCGGGTTCGAACTTCTTCACACCCTGCATGAGGCCGATGTTGCCTTCAGAGATCAGTTCCGAGACCGGCAGGCCGTAGCCGCGGTAACCCATCGCGATCTTCGCGACGAGGCGAAGGTGGCTGGTGACCAGCTGGCCGGCGGCTGCCGGGTCTTCATGCTCCTTGTAGCGCTTGGCGAGCATGTATTCCTGCTCGGGCGCGAGAAGGGGAAACTTGCGGATTTCGGACAGGTAGCGGTTGAGGCTCTGCTCACCGCCCAGTGCCGGCACTGCCGGGAGATTACGTTGCTTGCTCACAATTCCGTCCTTTCCGGTCGGCCCGCGGTCGAAGACCCTTGCGAGGCGTCTTAGCTTGGGGCCACCTAATCAAGATAGCACATTTATCCGATTTCAGTGTCGCAGTTCGTCGATCAGTGTCCGCATGTCGTCGGGCAGCGGACTGACGAAATGGACGTTCTCTCCTGTAACGGGATGGACGAAGCCAAGTTCCGCGGCATGAAGAGCCTGTCGGGTAAAACCGAGTCGCTGAAGAATCGGGCGAATCGCTGAAGGTGTACGACCATATACAGGGTCTCCCAGTAGCGAATGCCCGATTGACGACATGTGAACGCGGACCTGATGGGTCCGTCCCGTTTCCAGGCGACACTCCACGAGACTCGCGTTCTTCAGCGCTTCCAGCGTGCGGTAATGGGTTACTGCATGCTTGCCGCGCCCATCTTCCACCAGCGCCATCTTCTTGCGATTGACGCTGGAGCGGGCGATCGCGCCGCGCACCGTTCCGGCGATCGGGATCGGGCGACCGGACACGACGGCCCGGTAGGCGCGTGCGATCGAATGGTCCGCGAACTGCACGGCCAGTCCCTCGTGCGCCTTGTCGGTCTTGGCGACCACCAGCAGGCCCGAGGTGTCCTTGTCGATCCGATGGACGATCCCCGGCCGCGCAACGCCGCCGATTCCGGAAAGCTGGCCCCGGCAGTGATGCAGCAGGGCGTTCACCAGCGTACCGTCGAGATTGCCGGCTGCCGGATGGACGACGAGCCCCGCCGGCTTGTCGACGATGATCAGGTATTCGTCCTCGAATACGACGTTGAGCGGAATGTCCTGCGCCACCGCCTCGGCCGGCGCAGCCTCGGGCACATCGATCGCGAAAGCCGTGCCGCCCGCCACTTTGAGCGAGGCCTGCGAGACCGGCTTGCCGGCCAGCGAGATGCGGCCTTCGCCCATCAGCGCCTTGACGCGTTCGCGCGAAAGTCCGCTGGCGTCGGCCAGTGCCTTGTCCAAACGGCCGCCTTCGCTGCCGATGAAACCCTGGATGATGTTTTCGTAAGCCCCCATTGCCTGTAGGATTTGGGGATGAATGTCGAAGTGACAAGTGACGTGATCGCAAGATTGCATGAAGAATCCGCCAGCGCCCACCCACGGGAGTGCTGCGGCATTCTCGTGGGAGAGGTAGGGCAGGGCGTCGATCGCATCGAAGAAGCGATTCCGGCCGCCAACGTCGCTGCCGACCCCACCCGCCATTTCGAGATCGACCCGGCCACGCTGCTCGCGGCGCACCGGACGGCGCGTCAGGGCGGCGCGAAGGTTCTGGGCTATTACCACTCCCATCCGGTCGGTCATCCGGTGCCTTCGGCGACGGATTGCGAACATTCCACCGGGGATTTGCGCGTTTGGGCGATCATAGCGGACGGGCAGGTTGCATTCTGGCGCGATACCGGGAATGGATTTGCACCCATCACATGCCATATGGTCGGACAGACGGCTTCTAACAGCCTGAATCCGAATGCCTGAACTCCATCGATCGCTTAATAGGGAAGTCCCCAGTCCATGACGACCAGCTCGCTCGAACTTGCCAGCCTGCTATGTTCGCGCCTGTGCCATGACATGCTCAGCCCGGTCGGCGCGCTGACCAACGGGCTGGAGCTGCTCGCGGACGAGAAGGATCCCGAGATGCGCCAGCGCTGCTTCGAGCTGCTGGACCAGAGCGCGCGGATTTCTGCCGACAAGCTGAAGTTCTTCCGGCTTGCCTTCGGAGCCGCAGGCGGTTTCGGAGACATGGTTCCCGTCAGTGAAGCACGCGCGCTGATCGATGCGCTGGTGGCGAACAATGCCCGCATTGTGCTGAACTGGGCACTCGGCAGCGAGATGCTGCCCAAGCCGGCGGTCAAGACCCTGCTCAATTTCGGCCTCGTCGGCATCGAGGCGCTGCCGCGCGGCGGCACCCTGGATCTTGCGGCGGAATTCCGCGACGGCGTGAGCGAAATCGTCGTCCGGGCGGCGGGCCCGCGCATAGCTTTCGATCGCGATATCGGCCGCGCGCTGGAAGGGACGCTGCCGGAAGGCGATCTTTCCAGCCGCACCGCGCCCGCAGCGATGATCCAGCAACTGGCGTACGGTCAGGGCGGCAAGTTGCAATATGCCCTGGCGGACGACGCGCTGGTTCTAGGCGCGGTGCTGCCCGGAGCCTGATGGAAAGGGGCGGGAGACGACGATGAACCGCTGGCTGGTCAACAGGACCGTCGTCTCGCCCAACTTCAACGAGCGCAAGCTGCCGATCTCGATGGTCGTGCTGCACTACACGGGCATGAAATCGGCCACCGAGGCGCTGGAGCGGATGTGCGACCCCAAGGCGGAAGTCTCGGCGCACTACATGATCGACGAGGAGGGCGTGGTCACCTCGCTCGTGCCGGAAGGCAAGCGGGCCTGGCACGCCGGGCGATCCTATTGGCGCGGCGTGACCGATGTGAACTCCGCCTCGATCGGCATCGAACTCGTCAATCCCGGCCACGATTGGGGCTATCGGCCCTTCCCGGAAGCGCAGATGGAAGCGCTCCTTCCGCTGTTGGCGGACATCGTCAGGCGCAACGGCATCCCGCGTGGAAATGTGGTCGGTCATTCCGACATCGCGCCGGCACGCAAGCAGGACCCCGGCGAATATTTCGACTGGGCGCGGCTGGGCGAGCTGGGCCTTGCGCTCAAGATTCCGCCGGCGAAGATGAACCTGTTTTACGACAACCCCGGCGCCTTTTACCTAGCGCTCGAACGGTTCGGATACGACATCGCCGATGGGCGGGCAGCCGTAACCGCATTCCAGCGGCGCTGGCGGCCCGAACTGATCGATGGCGAGATCGATGGAGAAATCGGCGCGATTCTGTTGGAACTGCTGTTGGAGCGCGACGCCGGCCGTGCTACGTGACCGCCCGCACCGGGGAGCCGGGCAGCCGCGGGCGTCTTTTGGCGCGCGAGGAAAGTCCGGGCTCCACGAAACAAGGGTGGCGGGTAACACCCGCCGGGCGAGTCGGGTTTTCAGGCCCGGCGAAGCTTAGGGAAAGTGCCACAGAGAGCAGACCGCCTCGCCAACAGGGTTCGTCCCTTGCGGCAGGTAAGGGTGAAAGGGTGCGGTAAGAGCGCACCGCGCTTCCGGTAACGGAAAGCGGCATGGCAAACCCCACTCGGAGCAAGACCGAATAGGGGCTGCGCGCCGTCTTTGAACGGCGGGTTCGTTTCGGACCCAGGCAGCCCGGGTTGGTCGCTTGAGCGGCGCAGCAATGCGTCGCCTAGAGGAATGGCTGCCGCCGCGGCGTAAGGTCCCTCCTTGGGGAGACCACGCCAGGTACAAAACCCGGCTTACAGGCTCCCCGGTGCTTTTTCTGGACCAGGCTGACGGTTAACCGTCGTCCCGGACTTGATCCGGGACCGCTGGCAGTTCTTCAGGCGAAACCTCGCTGAACAGCGCCTAGCCGAGAGTTGGGTGACGCGAGGCCAGCGGTCCCGGATCAAGTCCGGGACGACGCAATTCTTAAAACTCCGCCGCAACCTGCACGCTTATGCCGTCATCGCTTTCGCACGCCTGGATGAACCAGCGCTCGCTGCCTTCCAGCCCGATCGCGGTGAGGCGTCCGTGCATGTAGGCCCCGGTGTCGATGCCGACGCGGTTGCCCCGCACATCCGGTTCCTCGGTGATCGTGTGGCCGTGGATGACGAAGCCGCCGAAGCCTCCGTTGTGGCTGAGGAAGGGTTCGCGAATCCACCGGCAGTCGTGGCCGAGCTGGTTCTCCAGCGGCGTATCGGGCCTTACCCCGGCATGGACGAAGACATAGTCGCCCAGGCGGATCATCTTCTGGAAGCCGTCGATGAAGTCGAAGTCTTCCTGCGGGATCGCGTCCATGGCCGCGCCGTGCAGCGCATCCAGTTCGGCCTCTCGCACGAATGCCGGATCCATGCCGTAGGACAGGATCGTCTCTCGCCCGCCGAACTTGAGGAAGCTGCGGAATGCGTCGAGCTTGTCGCGGGAGACCAGCAGCATCTCCTCGTGATTGCCCTGGATGAATTCAACGTCTCTTTCGGCGGCCAGCTCTCGGGCTCGGGCAAGGACGCCGGCACTGCTGGGCCCGCGATCTATCAGGTCGCCCAGCAGGATGATCAGGCTTCTGACTTTGCCTTGCGCGGGGTTGGCGGGATGGAGCGCGCGATGGGAATCGTCCCGCTCGATGGCCTCGATCAGCCGTTCGAACAGGTCCAGGCGCCCATGAACGTCGCCGATAGCGTAGACGCGCTGTCCTGCGGGCAGTTGGGGAAGGCGGGCGCTGGGAGCGCGGCCGAGGAGGTTTCTGATCTTCGCTAGCATCGAGTGGCCGGAAGTATAGGAAGCCCCGCCGATGCCGACAAGCGGAACCGAGGGCGACGAGCCAGGCTTGAGCCGGATCGCGCAAGAAGGAGGTGGAGTGACGGTGGTTGCCTGGGCTATCGTCGCTGATCGCAGCTTCTCCCTGAAGTCTCCGGAGCATGTCGCCTGCCGCGTGTTCCGATGATGAACCGTTTCGTGGCTGTGATGAACCAAAGGAATACCCCGTGACCAAGTACCTCCACACCATGATCCGCGTTACCGATCCCGACGCCACGATCCGCTTCTTCGAACTGATCGGGCTCAAGGAAACGCGCCGCTTTTCCAGCGATCAGGGGCGCTTCACGCTGATCTACCTTGCCGTGCCCGGCGAGGAAGCCGAAGTGGAATTGACCTACAACTGGCCGGCCGAAGACGGATCGTTCGAGGAATATGCCGGTGGCCGTAACTTCGGCCATCTGGCGTTCCAGGTCGAGGATATCTACGCGACCTGCCAGACGCTTTCCGACGCGGGCATCACCATCAATCGCCCGCCGCGCGATGGCCACATGGCGTTCGTGCGCACGCCGGACGGGATCTCCGTGGAACTTCTCCAGGACGGCCGTCTCGACCCGGCAGAGCCCTGGGCCTCGATGCCCAACATCGGCAGTTGGTAGGCTTGACCCCTCACCGCGTAAGCCTTGTCAGTTAACTTTATGAAATAGACGCATGTTCATTGGTGCGCCGAAAGCATTGCCAATAGTCCACCCTACACGATGAAATTCTCGAACAACCGGTAGCTCTCTCGGGCTCCGGTTGTTCTCGCATTGAGTCGATCCGATCCACGGCGGGGGCTAAGGTGGGACTGGTTGAACTAACTTCACAGGCGTTGAACGGCTTGCTCTTTATCGAGCTGGAGCTTCTGCTCTTCGCGGGATTCTGGGTGCTGATCGGCAGTTTCGACGAACTGGCCGTGGACTGTTGCTGGATCTGGTTCCGTCTTGTCGGGCGGGCGCGGACCACGCGTATTTCCGGCAGTGAAGTCCATGCGCCGCTTCGCGGCAAGGCAGCCGTTTTCATCGCGGCCTGGCAGGAAGAGCAGGTAATCGGCCATACGATCCGCCATGCCCTGTCAGCATGGCAACAGGACGATTTCACGCTCTACATCGGCTGCTACGGCAACGATCCGGCCACGGTCTGTGCCGCGATGGAAGGTGCGGGCATGGATTCGCGGGCGCGGGTGGTCATCCATGATCGCGCCGGCCCCACCACCAAGGCCGATTGCCTCAACCGCCTTTATAAAGCCCTCTGCGACGACGAGCGGATGACCGGGCGGCGGTTCCGATGCGTGATCCTGCACGATTCCGAGGACATGGTTCACGCGGCCGAACTGGCGGTGATCGATGCCGGGCTCTGCTCTGCCGACTTCGTGCAACTGCCGGTGAGACCAGAGCCGCAACCCGCCTCGCGCTGGATTGGGGGCCACTACGTCGATGAATTCGCCGAAGCGCACAGCAAATCGCTGGTCGTGCGCGATGCGCTTGGAGCGGCGATCCCCGCCGCCGGGGTTGGATGCGGCTTTGCCAGGGACATGCTCGAACGCATCGCGGTCGATCGGCAGCTGGACGGCAACCCGGGGCCATTCGCGGCGGAATGCCTTACCGAGGATTACGAGCTGGGCGTTCTGGTCGCTCGCAAAGGTGGCCGCGCGCGTTTCCTGCGTGCTCGCGACGAGAAGGGCGAACTCGTTGCCACACGCGCCTATTTTCCTGCGCGCCTCAAGGAATCGGTCCGGCAGAAGACGCGCTGGATCCACGGGATCGCTTTTCAGGGCTGGGAGCGTCTCGGTTGGGAAGGCAAGCCGGCCGACACCTGGATGGCGCTCAGAGATCGACGCGGGCCGCTTACCGCCATCGTGCTGGCAGGCAGCTACGGGCTGGTGATCGTCGAAGGAATATTGGGCATACCGCGCGCGCTGGGCTGGGACATACCGGCGATGCCGGGGCCGCCTCTGTTGAAGTGGATGATCGGCGCGGGGCTTCTCAGCCTGATCTGGCGCAGCCTTTTGAGAGCCGTGCTGACGGCGCGCGAGTACGGATTCGTCGAAGGCATCTGGGCGATCCTTCGAATTCCCGTGGCGAACTACATCGCCATCATGGCGGGCCGCGATGCCCTGGCCGCCTATATCAAGACGCTGCGTGGCGGAGAGGTCGTCTGGGACAAGACGCGGCATGATGCCCACCCCGCCGCCGGAGGGGGAGCCGCCGCATGACCATGGCTCGGCATCTTCGCGGGCAACCGCTCGTCGCCTTGCTGGCCGTTCTGGCCGGCTGGATGGGAGGGCGCATATCGGCTTGGGACATAACCATGCCGATCCCGGCCGCAAAGGTTCATGCGCAACCTCTGTCAGGGACGTATGAGAGCCACCTGGAGGACCGCTCCGAGGGTGACTTCATGCCTGGACCGCTGTCCTTCGCAGGCTCAGGCCTTTACCCGCCGCCCGGCTTCGTCCCCGGCTATGCTCCCGCCTCCGAGGTGCGCAGTGCGTACCCGGTCTATGTGAAAGTGCCGGTTTGGGTGGAGCGGCAAGCGCCGTTCCAGGGATCTTCGCCTTCCATGCTCCACGGGGATTATCGACTGGCCGGCTCCCCGGAAGCGGCTGCCGATTATCCGGTGACTCTGGGATCGGGAATGGCCGGGGATGCAAGCTTTCCCGCAGGTCTGCCGTCGCTGCGGCAATTGGCCGCGCAGCCCTATCCCTCGTCCAGCGCGACGCCGGTATCCCTGCCGGTCGTGCCGCCGAAAAGGTGGTCGTCGGACGCCTGGGCGCTTGTCCGCAAGGGCAGTTCCGGACCACTGACCAACGGCGCGCTTCCCGCGACCTATGGCGCCAGCCAGACCGGCGCTGTGGTGCGCTACCGGCTGGTCCAGGGCGATCCACGGCAGTTTTCCGGCTACCTGCGAACGACTGCGACCCTGGGCGCGGCGCGCGGAGAGACGACGGCGGCACTGGGTCTCTCGGGTCGGCCTTTACCAAGGGTGCCCGTGATCGCCGCCGTGGAGGCGCAGCTTACCCAACAGGGCGGCACCACGCGCATTCAGCCCGCCGCCATGCTCGTAACTCAGCTTCCCTACATCAGGATGCCGGGTGGCTTGCGGGGCGAGGCCTACGCACAGGCGGGCTATGTAGGGGGGCAATTCGCCACGCCCTTCGCGGATGGACAGTTCCGCGCCGACCGAAAGTTCCTGGGCCAGGGCAGGGCGGAACTGCGGTTGGGCGGCGGTGTCTGGGGCGGCGCGCAGGAAGGGGCCGGACGGCTCGACGCGGGGCCTTCGGCCACGTTGACAATGCCGCTGGGGCGCGGGGCGTTCGGCAGAGTGGCAGCCGACTGGCGGTTCCGTGTCGCCGGCGATGCGGATCCCGGATCGGGCCCGGCGCTCACTCTATCCGCAGGTTTCTGATTCCCGGCTTTCCTGGAGGCTGATGCTGCGGTAGCGAGAGGGGTGGAATGGATGTCTATCTCCCCATAGCCAACCTCTCGGTCAACGGCATCATCATCGTTGGCCTGGGGGCGATCACCGGCCTGCTTTCGGGCATGTTCGGCGTGGGCGGCGGCTTTCTCACGACGCCGCTGATGATCTTCTACGGGATTCCGCCGACCGTGGCCGCGGCTTCTGCCGCCAGCCAGGTGACGGGCGCCAGCGTATCCGGCGTCTTCGCCCATACGCGGCGTGGCGGCGTGGACTATCACATGGGCGGCGTCATGGTGGTGGGCGGGATCATCGGCACCGGGATCGGCGCGGGCCTGTTCAGCCTGCTCCAGCGACTGGGGCAGATCGATACCGTCATCAACATACTCTACGTACTGATGCTGGGCGGGATCGGCGGCCTGATGGCCAAGGAGAGCATCCAGACCATCCGTGCGGAGCGGTCCGGCGTGCCGATCGCGGCGCGCAAGCGGCGACATCATCCCATGGTCGCCAGCCTGCCGCTGCGCTGGCGGTTCTATCGTTCCGGCCTTTACATTTCCCCCCTGGCGCCGCTGCTGCTGGGCATCGGCACCGGCATCCTCACGATGCTGATGGGCGTGGGCGGCGGTTTCATCCTCGTTCCCGCCATGCTCTACATTCTGGGCATGAGCGCGAACGTGGTGGTCGGAACCTCGCTGTTCCAGATCCTGTTCGTGACCATGGCGACGACGATGATGCATTCGATGACCACCCATGCGGTGGATATCGTGCTGGCTTCGCTGCTGCTGCTGGGGTCGGTCACGGGCGCGCAGCTTGGTGCGCAGTTCGCGCAGAAAGCCAGCCCGGTGAAGCTGCGCCTCGTGCTGGCGATCATCGTCCTTCTGGTCGCGGGGCGCATGGCGATCGGCCTCGGCTATCGCCCGGACGAGATATACACGGTCGCGCCGCTGTGAAGCGGGCGCTGGCCCCGGCTTTCGCGCTTTTCGCGGCAGTCCTGCTCGGCGCTGCGCGCGATCCGATCCTGGTGCCCGAAGTCTCCCAGCACGAAGTGGACTTGCGGCAGGGCTTTACCGGCACCGAACTGCTGCTTTTCGGCGCCATCCTGACACCCGAAGGCTCGCGCGCCGCGCAGGACTACGACATCGTCGTCGTGCTGAAAGGCCCGACCCAGTCCATCGTCCTGCGCGAAAAACAGAAGGTGGCGGGCATCTGGATCAACGCCGACAGTACCGAACTCCGCTCTGCCCCATCCTTCTACGGCCTGGCATCGACCCGGCCGATCAAGGACATCGTCGACGACAAGACCGCCGCGATCTACGAACTTGGCCTGAAGTGGCTGCAACTGTCGCCCATCGGCGCCATCGACCCTGCCGAGCAGGCGCGCTTTTCCGACGGCCTGGTCGATCTCAACCGCCGCAACCGCCTGTATCGGGAGGAAGAGCGGGGCGTGAAAGTGAGCGAGCAGGTGCTCTATCAGGCCCGGATCTGGCTACCCTCGCAGGTGCCGACCGGCACCTACACTGCCGAGACTTACGCCGTTTCGCAGGGACGCGTGGTCGCCTCGGCCAGCAGCCAGGTGGAAGTGCGCAAGCTGGGGTTCGAGCGTGCCATCGCGAATTTTTCCGAGAACTACGGCTTCGCCTATGGCCTGCTTGCGGTGCTGGTCTCGGTCGGCATGGGGTGGCTTGCCGGAAGACTCTTCGCACTGCGCTGATCACGGCACATTTAGCGGGAAATTAACTGCAAGCGCCTAACTCCTGCCGTCGAAATGGCGCATTTCGGGGGCACAATGAACGAATTGCTGACGGCAGGCGGCGGGATGGAGCGCGAGGCAGGACTCTACGCCGCGCAGGAGCCCATTGGAGTCGTCCTCGAGATATCCGGGGCCGGAACTCGCATCGCCTTCGATCTCGACCGGCTCGATCAAGCCGCGCGGGATGCCGATCCTTCGATCGCCATGGCCGGGCAAGTGGGCAGCCAGGTCAAGGTCAGGGTCGGTCGAGGGTGGCTGCTGGCCAGTATCCGCAACCAGAAGAGCGATTCCACCGTCCCCGGCGGCATCGTTGCCGAGGCGGACTTCCTGGGCGAAGGGCTGGAGGAGCGCCTGACCGGGCGCATCCACGGTTTTCGCCGCGGCGTAACCCGCTATCCGACGCCGGGCGCTCTGGTCTATCCGGCCGGCACCGATGATCTGCGACAGGTCTATGCCAGCGATGGACGGCAGGCGATCGAGATCGGCACCGTCTATCCCACGAAGGACATCCGCGCCGGGCTCTACATCGATGCGCTGCTGGGCAAGCATTTCGCGTTGCTCGGCTCGACCGGCACCGGCAAATCCACCAGCGCCGCGTTGATCCTCCACCGGATTTGCGAGCAGGCGCCCGAAGGCCACGTGATCATGGTCGACCCCCATGGCGAATATGCGGCCGCCTTCCGAAATACCGGCGTGATCCTGGACGTCTCGAACCTGCAGATGCCCTATTGGCTGATGAACTTCGAGGAACATTGCGAAATCCTCGTCACCACGCGGGGCGATGAGCGCCAACTCGATTGCGAAATCCTCGGCAAGTGTCTGCTGGAGGCGCGGGGAAGGAATCGTCTGGCCGAACAGATCGGCAAGATCACCGTCGATTCGCCGATCCCCTATCTGCTGTCCGACTTGTCCAACATCCTCAACAACCACATGGGCAAGCTCGACAAGGGGCACTCCAGCGCGCCCTACATGCGGCTGAAGAACAAGCTCGACGAGTTGAAGGGCGATCCGCGCTATCAATTCATGTTCTCCGGCATGTTGGTAAGCGACACGATGGCGGAGTTCGTCTCGACGCTGTTCCGGTTGCCTTCGCGCGGCCGGCCGATCTCGATCATCGATGTTTCAGGCGTGCCTTCGGACATCACCAGCACCGTGGTTGCCGTGCTCAGCCGCATGGTCTTCGACTTCGCCGTCTGGGCGCGCGAGGAGAAGACGCGGCCGGTCCTGCTCGTCTGCGAAGAGGCCCATCGCTATGTTCCGAACGAGAAGAACGCCGACGGTTCCTCGGTGGGGCGCATTCTCTCGCGCATCGCCAAGGAGGGGCGCAAGTACGGGATCTCGCTGGGGTTGATCACGCAGCGCCCCTCGGACCTTGCCGAAGGTGTGCTTTCGCAGTGCGGCACGATCATCGCGATGCGTCTCAACAACGATCGCGACCAGGCTTTCGTTCGCGCGGCCATGCCGGAAGGGGCGCGGGGCTTCCTCGATTCGATCCCGGCGCTGCGCAACCGCGAATGCGTGATCTGCGGCGAAGGCGTGGCGATCCCGATCCGCGCCTCGTTCGACGATCTGGAGGAATCCAGGCGGCCCGCCTCCGCCGATCCCTCGTTTACCGAATTGTGGAGCACGTCCGGCGGCGAGGAGGAGATGGTCCTGCGCACGGTCCAGCGATGGCGTGCGCAGGGGAGGTAAAGGTTACAGATCGAAGGCCGCGCGCCACTTGCCCCAGCGGTAGTAGGCCAGCGTCAGCGCCACGGTCAGCGCCGATCCCACCGGATAGGACCACCACAGCGCCTCGCTGCCGAGCAGCGGGTAGGCGAGGTAATAGAAGCCGAGGCGTCCCGGATAGAGGCCGAGGAACATGATGATCAGCGGCATCACGACGGCGCCATAAGCCCGCAAGGTGCCGGTGAGGATCATGGTGATCGACACGATCACGAACGAGGCGGTGCAGACCAACTGGATATGCTGCGCGATCGGCATCGCCGGGCTGTCGCTGCCCAGGAACAGCGCCAGCAGCGGATGGTCGAACACCACGATCAGCGCCGCCAGCAGCGTGGAGAGCGCCAGGTTGGTGAGCAGCCCGATTTCCGTCACCTTGCCGACGCGGCCATGGTCGTGCGCGCCGAGCGACTGCGCGACCATCGCGCTGACCGCCGAGCCGATCGCCATCGCCGGCATCTGGAGGTAGTTCCACAATTGCAGCGACGCGCCGTAAGCCGCCGCAGTGTCCAACCCCTCGCGGTTGACGAGGCCGACCATGATCAGCCCCGCCGAAGACACCAGCAGCATCTGCGCGCCCATTGGCAGGCCCTTGAGGATCACGTAGCGCAGTTCGCTGCCGCGCGGGATCATATAGCCCAGTTCCGCGCCCCGCAGCCGCATCGGCAGATCCTTGCGGTAGATCGTCCAGAGCTGGAACACCAACCCCGCGAAGTTCGCAAAGGCCGTAGCCGCCGCCGACCCGGCGATGCCCAGCGAGGGCAGCGGGCCGGGGCCGATGATCAGCAGCGGGTTGAGAATGACGTCCAGCGCCACCGTCAGGATCATGGCATAGAGCGGCGTCTTGGAATCGCCCGCGCCGCGCATGCCCATCGAGACCATCAACGAAAGCGAGCCGAGCGGCAGCGTCACGAAGATCACGCGCAGATAGTCTAGCGCCTCGATCCGGCTCTGGCCGGGCGTGCCGAGGGCGTTCAACAGCGCCTCGGCACCGAACCATCCGGCCAGCCCGCAGATCACCGAGAGCAGGAGGCAGAAGCCGACGCCGGAACCGAACGTCCGCCGCGCCGCGTCGATATCCCGCGCGCCGAAATGCTGGCCGACGCGCACCGTGGTCGCCATGCCGAAGCCGAAAACCAGCGCGATCAGCAGGAACATGATGATATTGGCATTAGCCGTCGCGGCCAGCGCGCTTTCGCCCAGCAGCCGCCCGACCCAGATCGCGTTGACCGACCCGTTGAGCGTCTGGAGGACGTTCGAGATCAGCATCGGGATCGAGAAGATCAGCAGGGTCTTGAGGATCGGACCCTGCGTGAGATCGCCCTTCATCCGTTCCATCTGCTGCGGAGCGGGTGCTTCCTGGGGCTCGGTTTCTCCAGCGGGAATCGGCGATGCTTCGTTCATGTACCCCTCAAGTCCCCCGCGTATCGCCCCAGATATGTATGTGCAGGCGGTCGGTGAAGCGATAGCCTTCCTGCGTGCAGATATCCGATAGCCAACCCGATCTCTGGCGGATGACATCGCTGGAGCGGCCTTCCGGCATCAGGAATATCCGCTCGGCAGGGATCGCATGGCGATCCTTCAGCGCGCGAACTTCGTCCACATCGGCCGGTTCCGCTACCACGAACTTGAAGTACGCGCGCGGATCGGCCGCCCAGGCATCGAGCCGCTCGGGCACCAGCGCGAGTTCCGCGGGATTGCCGCTGTGCGAGAGCTTGGGGCTGACGTTGTACTGCTGCACCCGCGCATCGAGCACGGCGTGCGGCGCGACCGAGCCGTTGGTCTCGATCTCGACATGCATTCCCGGCCGCGCCTCGTCGAGCGCCGCCAGCATCCGCGCGAGCTGCGCGCCCTGAAGCAGGGGCTCGCCGCCGGTGATGACCAGCCGGTCGGGCGGAAGGTCGGCCACCATGCGCGCCACGTCGGCTTCCTCGGCCATGACCTGGTTGGCCTTGCGCTCGAACGCCAGGTCGTCCCGATGGAAGCGGTTATCGCCGGAAAAGCGCCAGGTATAAGCGGTGTCGCACCACTCGCAGGCGAGGTTGCAGCGCGACAGCCGCACGAAGGTGCTCGGCCGCCCCATGCTGGCGCCTTCGCCCTGAAGCGAGGCGAACACTTCGGGTTCGCCGGGAGTGGTGGTGGCAAGGGCAAGCGTCACGGGTATTCTCGAATGCAGTTTGATGGAGCGTGGTTGACACAGTTTACACGGTCCAGGGGAGAAAATGTCACCTTCTGTCGAGAGGTGTCATCTCGCGGCTGATTGCGTGCAAGGGGGCAGAGTGGTCATGCGCGCGAAGGTGTCAGATGCGCGTGGTGTAGGAAAACGAAAAGAGAGAAGTCCTGGGGGATGATCCCCCAGACCCTCGGAATGTCGAGGTCTCGCCCTGCCTGGCCGTTTTGCGCTTACTGTGAGCCGGGAGACAAATGGCCTGCAGCCGCAAGGAGAGCACGGGCGCGGCTGCGCGCGCGACCTCGCCAGTATCGGGGTGCAGGGGTGTTAACCCCTGCGTTTCCCTTTTCTTATCCCAGCCGCGCCAGCGCCGCAGCCAGACGCTCCGCTTCGGCCGAGTGGTGCGCATGATCCGCACGCGCCTTGTCGATGGCCTCGGGCTTGGCCCTCTCGACGAAGGCCGGATTGCCCAGACGCTTGTCGAGCGAGTCCCGCTCCTTGACCGAAGCCGCCATGGCCTTTTCGAGGCGCGCCTTCTCGGCGGCAATGTCGATCACGCCTTCAAGTGGGATCGCCAAAGTGGCGTCGCCCGCGCCCACCTGCATGGCGGCACCGGCGGGAGCAGCCTCGAAGTGGATCGCATCGAGACGCGCCAGACGGTCGATCGCGGTGCCGTTGCGGCCGATCACCGCGCGGGTCGCGTCCGAGGGATCGGCGACATAGGCAGTGAGGCGAGCGCCCGGCGCGATGCCGAGTTCCGACTTGGCGCCGCGAAGGTTGCCGATCAGCGCGATCAGCCACTCGACTTCGGCCTTGGCTTCCGCATCCACCACGGCTTCCGGCGCGGGCCATGCGGCGACGATCAGGTCGTTCTCGCGCGTGCCCATCTTGCTCCACAGCTCTTCGGTGACGAAGGGCATGAAGGGGTGGAGCATGACCAGGATCTGGTCGAGCACCCAGCCGGCGACGGCCTTGGTTTCTTCGTCGAAGCTGCCCTTGATGAGTTCGATGTACCAGTCGCAGAACTGGTTCCACACGAAGTGGTAGATCGCATTGGCGGCAGCGTCGAAGCGCAGGTCGGCCATGGCCTTGTCCAGCGCGGCGACGGTTTCCACGACTTCGCCGATGATCCATTTGTTGACCGCCGTGGTCGCCTTGGGGGCGGCGACGGAGGTGCTGGCGACGATGCCGTTGGACTGGCAGAAGCGCGCGGCGTTCCACAGCTTCGTGGCGAAGTTGCGGTAACCTTCGACGCGCTTTTCATCCATTTTAACGTCACGGCCCTGGCTCTCCATGGCGGCCATGAAGAAGCGCAGCGCATCGGCGCCGTACTTGTCGATCAGGCCCAGCGGATCGACCACGTTGCCCTTGGACTTCGACATCTTCTGGCCATCGGCGGCGCGGACGAGGCCGTGGAGGTAAAGCCGCTTCCACGGCACTTCCTTCATGAAATGAATGCCCTGCATCGCCATGCGCGCATCCCAGAAGAACAGGATGTCGAAGCCGGAGACGAGCAGGTCGTTCGGATAGTGCTTCTTCAGCAGCGGCGCGTCTTCATCAGGCCAGCCGAGCGTGGCGAAAGGCCAGAGCGCTGAGGAGAACCAGGTGTCCAGCACGTCGTTGTCGCGGGTCAGCTTCTTGTTGCCGGCCTGCGCCTGCGCCTCCTCCTCGGTCTCGGCGACGAAGATTTCGCCGTCTTCCGAATACCACGCCGGGATGCGGTGGCCCCACCAGAGCTGGCGGGAAACGCACCAGGGCTGGATGTTTTCCATCCAGTTGAAGAAGGTCTTTTCCCAGGTCTTGGGGACGATCTCGATCGCGCCGGAGCGGACGGCTTCCATCGGCGGGCCGGCAAGCGTCTGGGCATCGACGTACCACTGGTCGGTCAACCAGGGTTCGATGACGACGCCGCTGCGGTCGCCGTAAGGTGTCTGGATCACGCGATCCTCGACCTTTTCGAGCAGGCCGTCCTCTTCCAGGAACGCGACGATGGCCTTGCGCGCCTCGAAGCGGTCCATGCCGATCAACTGCGCGGGAACGAGTCCGTCCTGCGTCTGGCAGACCTTGGCGTCGGCATCGAGCATGTTGAGCATGTCGCCGGCCTTGAAGCCCGCACGCTTGCCAACCTCGAAGTCGTTGAAGTCATGACCGGGCGTGATCTTCACCGCACCGGAACCCAGTTCGGGATCGGCGTGTTCGTCCGCGACGATGGGAATCTCGCGGCCGGTCAGCGGCAGGGTGACGGTGGCGCCGCGCGCCAGCAGTTCCTTGTAGCGCTCGTCCTCCGGGTTCACCGCAACGGCCATGTCGGCCAGCATCGTTTCCGGGCGGGTGGTGGCGACGTGGATGTGGCCCGAACCGTCCGAAAGCGGATACTTGATGTGCCAGAAGTGGCCGTTGGTCTCGCGCGTTTCGACCTCGAGGTCGGAAATGGCGGTGCGGAACTTGGGGTCCCAGTTCACCAGGCGCTTGTCGCGGTAGATCAGGCCCTGCTTGTGCAGGTCCACGAAGACCTTGACCACGGCCTTGGTGAAGTGCGGGTCCATCGTGAACTGCTCGCGGCTCCAGTCCATCGAGCAGCCCAGGCGGCGCAGCTGGCCGGTGATGGTACCGCCGGATTCGGCTTTCCACTCCCAGACCTTCTCGATGAAGGCTTCGCGCGTGTAATTGGCGCGCTTGTCCTGCTTCGCTTCCATCTGACGCTCTACCACCATCTGCGTGGCGATGCCGGCATGGTCGGTGCCGACCACCCAGAGCGCGTCCTTGCCCTTCAGGCGCTCGTGACGGATCACGATGTCCTGAAGCGTATTGTCCAGCGCGTGGCCGATGTGGAGCGATCCGGTGACGTTCGGCGGCGGGTTCACGATGGTGAACGGCTGCGCGTCAGGACGCTCGGGGCGGAACAGCCCTTCGCCTTCCCAGTGCTGATACCACTTCGCCTCGATCTGGGCGGGGTCGAAAGTCTTGTCGAGAGCGGCTTCGGGCGCGGATTCTGGAGTGTCGGTCATGGCGCGGGGCTTTGCCAGCAGAGGCACCCGCGCGCAAGTACGCGTAGGGTTCGCTGGCGGTCTGCCATGAAATCGCCACGGTATCTTCCCAGACTGACTCTTGCGAAATCAACAATCTGTCGCGGCAGGGGAACCCCTTGCCGGTACAGGCATTTTCCCCCAATACGAGCGCACATGCGGGAATGGGCTGAATTCACTCTGTCGGAAAGCGACCAGGATGGCGTCCAGACCGTGGCGCTGAAGGGGCCGTTGCGCGTCCATTCGCTGGGTAATCTCGGCGTCAAGCTGGCCGCGCTGCACGGTCCTTTCGCGCGGATCGACATGTCCGGCGTCACCGATATAGACACCACGGGCGCCTGGCTGGTCTGTCGCTATGCCAGCGAACACGATCTCGAAGTCGTCGGCCAGAGCGAGCAGGCCCAGCGCCTTTTCGCCGCCATCGGCAAAGTTCCCGAGGATGAGCCCGAGATCGAGCCGGTGAAGCCGCTGCTCGTGCGGACCGTGGGCGAACTCGGCGATCTCGTGGTCAACTGGGGGCATGGCCTGGTCCGCATGGTGGGCTTCCTGGGCGAACTCATCACCGCGCTCGGCACCGTCCTTCGCCACCCCTCACGGCTGCGCGGCACGGCGCTGGTGCATCACATGCAGCATGTGGGCATCAATTCGCTATGGATCATCGGGCTGATGAGCTTTCTCATCGGCATCGTCATCGCCCAGCAGGGCGCGGTGCAGCTGGCGCAGTTCGGTGCCGAAATCTACACGATCAACCTCACCGGCCGGCTCGCGATGCGCGAACTGGGCATCCTGATGACCGCGATCATGGTCGCGGGCCGCTCGGGCTCGGCGTTCGCGGCGCAGATTGGCACGATGAAGCTGACCGAGGAAGTGGACGCCATGCGCACTATCGGCGTTTCGCCGATGCAGGCGCTGGTGGTGCCGCGGGTGCTGGCGGCGATGCTGATGATGCCTTTGCTGGGGTTCTATTCCACGGTGCTGGCGATCATCGGCGGCGCCTTCATCGCCAACTTCGCGCTCGACATCCCGTTCTGGACGTTCCTCCAGCGCACCCAGGAAGTGGTGCCGATCACCGACGTCTGGGTGGGGCTGCTCAAGGCGCCGGTCTTTGCGCTGATCGTGGCGCTGGCGGGGTGCTACCAGGGCATGCAGGTAACCTCCAATGCCGAGGAAGTCGGCGCGCGCACCACACAGGCGGTGGTCACCGCCATCTTCACCGTGATCGTGCTCGATGCCTTCTTCGCGATCTTCTTCACCAAGATCGGCTGGCAATGAGCGAAGTCGAAACTCTGGAATCGCCACAGCCTGCGTCCGCGTCGGAGGAGTTTCCGATCGTGGTCGAGGGCCTGCGCAACGCCTTCGGCGACCATGTCATTCACGAGAACCTGTCGCTCAAGGTCCGCAAGGGAGAAATCCTGGGTGTGGTCGGCGGTTCGGGCACCGGCAAGTCGGTGCTGATGCGCTCGATCATCGGCCTCCAGCAGCCCACTGCCGGAGAGATCACCGTGCTGGGGCATCACATGGATGCCTCCACCGATGACGAGGGCAGGGACTTGCGGTCGCGGTGGGGGGTGCTGTTCCAGGGCGGCGCGCTGTTCTCGACACTGACGGTGGGCGAGAACGTGGAAGTGCCCCTCAAGCAGTTCTATCCCGAGATCGACGATGGCCTCCGTGCCGAGATCGCGCGGTTCAAGGTTCGGCTCGCCGGGCTGGCCGAAGAAGCGGCCTACAAGTATCCCAACGAGCTTTCGGGCGGCATGAAGAAGCGCGCCGGCCTGGCCCGCGCGCTCGCGCTCGATCCCGAACTGTTGTTCCTCGACGAGCCGACCGCAGGGCTGGACCCGATCGGCGCCGCGGCCTTCGATGGCCTGACCCGCGAACTGGCCGATACGCTTGGCCTCACGGTGTTTCTGATCACCCACGACCTCGACACGCTCCACGCCATCTGCGACCGGGTGGCGGTGCTGGCGGACAAGCAGGTGATCGCGGTCGGCACGATCTCGGAACTGCTGGCGCTCGACCATCCGTGGATCCAGGAGTATTTCAACGGTCCGCGCGGCCGGGCGGCGCTCGGCGCCAAGGACGAGATTTCGACGAAGGAAGATGCGCCGGTCGCGCAGAAGGGCTCCGCACCCGAGGGGCCCGCCATCCAGAACACCAACGAAAGCGGGGCATAGGGCACACAGCATGGAAACACGGGCCAATCACGTATGGGTCGGAGCCGTCACGCTGGTGCTGCTGGCGACGCTGGCGGCGTTCATCATCTGGATCGCGCGCATCAACGACAACGCGCGAAACGAATTCGACATCTTCTTCAAGCAGTCGGTCGACGGGCTCGCGAAGGGTTCCGGCGTGGACTACAACGGCGTGCCGGTGGGGCAGATCAAGCAGATCGAGCTCTGGCCGCAGGATCCCAGCTTCATCCGCGTGCGCATCAGCGTGGACAAGAAGGTACCCGTGACCGTCGGCACCACCGCGACGATCCAGGGCAGCTTCACCGGCGTCGCCGATATCCAGCTTGAAGGTGCGGTGAAGGACGCTCCGTTGCTGACCGAGCCGGGCCCGGAAGGCGTGCCGGTGATCCCCACCAAGCGAGGCGGTCTGGGTGAAATCCTCTCCAACGCGCCACTGTTGCTCGAACGCCTGGCGACGCTGACGGAGAATCTCAACCTGATGCTTTCCGAAGAGAACCGCCGATCGATCACCGGTATCCTCAAGAATACCGACAAGATGACCAAGGATCTTTCGGCCGCAACGCCGCAAGTGAGGGCCACGCTCTCCGAACTCCAGGCCACGCTGAATCAGGCCACCAAGACCCTGGTCGCGTTCGAAGGTGTGGCAGGAAAGGCGGACAACCTCCTGGGCGATCAGGGCAATTCCCTGGCCGAGCAGCTCCGCAACACGCTGGGCGCGGCGCAGAAGTCGATGGAAACGCTCGACCAGACGCTCCAGCACGCACAACCTGCCTTCGATAAGGTCTCGAACCAGACGCTGCCCGCCGCCGAAGCCGCGATCCGCGATCTGCGCGCGACGAGCAGGGCGCTGCGCAGCGTGACCGAGAAGATCGACGAACAGGGCGCAGGCGCGCTCATCAAGGGGCAGAAGCTGCCCACCTATAAGCCATGAACGAGCCGGCCCTGAACGAATCGGCCCTGAATGAGCAGGCCATGACCACGAGAACGACGATGGGAACCGCGATGAAGCTCCGGCACAAGACCCCGATCCTCGGCGGCGCCATGGCGGCCGTGGCGGCCCTCGCGCTTTCCGGCTGCATCAGCCTGGCGGCCAAGCCGCCGGAAGTGCTGTTCCGCCTCTCGCCCGAGGCGCGCGCGCCGGTGGGATCGCAGCGTAGCGGCGAGATTGCGCAGGCGATCGTCGTGCTCGACCCGGAAGCGGATCGCAGCCTCGACGCGCTGCGCGTGCCGGTGCGGATTGATGCGGCCACGATGTCCTATCTCAAGGATGCGTTCTGGATCGAGAAGCCCAGCCGCCAGTTCCGCTCGTTGCTGGCCGAAACCCTGCGCGCGGATACCGGGCAACTGGTCGTCGAAGGCGTGGAGTTCGAAGTGACCGGCAAGACCCTGGTGGGCGGACGACTGCTCGACATGGGCTATGACGTCCCGACCTCTTCGGTCGTCGTGCGCTTCGATGCCGTCCGCACCGAGCGTGGCGGGCCGATCGTCACCAAGCGGTTCGAAGCCGTGGTGTCGGGCGTGAAGCCCGAGGCGGCGGCTGTCGGACCGGCGGTCAACGATGCGGCGAACAAGGTGGCCCGGGAAGTATCGGCCTGGGTCAAGGGTGAGCAGAACTAAGGGGAAGACCGGGGGATGATCCCCCGGACCCTCGGAATGTCGATCTTGCGCGCGCAGATTCGTCTTGCGCTCCCTGCGGCGCAGCCATTCCATTCGGTCCGATGCGAGGGGCGCGCTGCCGGAGGTGCAGGGGCGATGGCCCCTGCATTGTTCTTCAAGCCCGCGAAAGTTCCGCCAGCCGGATCGCCAGCCTGAAAGCCTCGAATCGCGCCGCGCGGCGTTCGGCGGCTTCCCAGTCCTCGCCCCAGAGTTCCACCTGCCAGTCCTCTTCGAGACTGGCGGCGTTCCACAGCGCTTCGGCGTCTGTGCCCGGCCGGATCGCGGCCATGGCGATCACCAGCGATGCCGCGAGGCTGGAGAGCATCTTGAGCGAAGCCAGCACGAAGTCGTTCTCGGCTGCAAGCGCGGTTTCGAGCCGGGAGAGGGTCTCGGCAGGCTGGGGCTTGTGGAGGATGCCGGAAACGCGTGCGAAGCGGACGTCGTAGCGGGTCTCCGCTTCGGCCAGCAGAGGCTCCCAGACCGCAAGCTGCCGCTCGTAAAGCGCATCCTCGGGATCGCCGCGATAGCAGAGCGTGTCGGTTTCCGCATAAGGCAGGATGTCGCGGATCGTCTGCGCGCGGTCCTGCGCCACGGCATCGATGGCGAAATCGGCTAGGTCGCGCAAATGAAAGGACTGCGCGTCGATCTGCTCGCCCTGCGCGGCCCATTCGGCGGCCAGCGCCTCTGCGAGTGCCTGCGTGGAGACGACCTGCGGACGGCCGCCCGCCGTCTTGATCGGCCGCCCGTCCAGCAGGACACGCCACTGGCTACCTTTATCGGGATCGGCCATTTCACCGACCGAGGCGTCTTTGTAGAACCGCTTCATCGGGGGCTCCGCCATTTGCGCGCGAGTACCTTGGGCACCACGAAGACGTCGATGAGTCCGTTCGCGATCAGCAGGTAGCCGACCCATAGGGGCAGGTCGACCTTGCGGGCACCGATGGCCATGCCCGCGATCACGCAGGCCACGCCGAAAATGCGCACGAGCTGGATGATCGCAAATCGGGATCTGGCAGGATCGTTCGCGCTCACGTCAGCAAGTACTCCATCAATTCGTTGGGAGCCTCGACGACCTTTTCGGCGCCGGCCTCGATCAGTTCGCGCGGGTGGTGATAGCCCCAGTCCACGCCGATGGCGCGGGTGCCGGCGGCGCGGGCCATCTTCATGTCGTAGGCGGTGTCACCGATCATGACGGCGGCTTCGGGCATTGCGCCGGCTTCGATCAGGGCTTCCTCCAGCATGGCCGGATGCGGCTTGGAGGGGTGGCGATCGGCGGTTTGCAGCGTGACGAAAAGGTCCGAAATCCCATTCGCGGCGAGGCAGTGCGTCAGGCCGCGATCCGACATGCCGGTGGCGACGCCGAGCGTCCAGCCGCGCGCGTGGAGGGTGCGCAGGCAGTCCTCGATGCCCGGAAACAGCGGCTGCGAGACGCGGCCTTCGTCGCGGGCCTGCCGGAACGCCACCTTGTAGGCTTCGGCCATGGCATCCTGCTGCGCTGCGTCGCTGTCCGGCAGAAGTTGCTGGATCGCCTGGGGCAGCGAGAGCCCCACCGCACGTCGGATCAGGCCGCGCGATGGCGCGACGAGGTCGAAGGCGGCGAAGCTCGCCTCCATCGCCTCGCAGATCGGTGCCTGGCCGTCGACGAGGGTGCCGTCGCAATCGAAGACGGCAAGCTTCATCGCACCGCTCAACGCTTGCCTCGCGGGCCGGACGGACCACTGCCTGCGGGTTTGCGCGTGCCGGGCCTTGCGCCGGGCTTGGCTCCGGGCCGGGCACCCGCGCGAACCGGCTTGGCACCAGGCTTGGCACCAGGTTTTCCGGGGCCTTTGCCCGAAGGCTTGCCGCGCGAACCGGGGCGCTCGGAAGCGCCGTCGCGGCGCGAGCGGCGTTCGCCGCGCCGCTCCTTGCGGTACTGCTTGGCGTGGGCCTTGGCAGCGCGCTTCTCGTCGTCCTTGGTGAATTCCGGCGCGGATTCGGGCAGGTCGGCGCCGTCAGCCTCGTCGAAGCCGAGCGAGGCCAGGGAGTTGGCGAAGTGCTCGGGCAGAGGGGCGGTGACGTCCAGCGGAACGCCGTCCGGATGCTCGATGATCAGGCGGCGCGCGTGAAGGTGCATCTTGCGGCTGATCGTGCCGGACAGGAACGCTTCTTGCCCGCCATACTTGCCGTCGCCGACGATCGGGTGGCCGATTGCCGCCATATGGACGCGCAACTGGTGGGTGCGTCCGGTCATCGGGTGCAGTTCCACCCAGGCGGCGCGGTTACCGGCGCGATCGAGCACGCGGTAGCGGGTCTTGGCCGACTGGCCGCCTTCCTCGTCGACGTGCATCTTCTCGCCGCCGGTGCCGGGCTGCTTGGCGAGCGGCAGTTCGATCATGCCGTCGTTGATGCTGGGAACGCCGACCACCAGCGCCCAGTAGATCTTCTTGGCCGTGCGCCCGGAGAAGCGCTTGGAGAAGAACGCGGCGCTGCCCGGCGTGCGGGCGACCAGCAGGACGCCCGAGGTGTCCTTGTCGAGGCGATGGACCAGGCGGGGGCGCGGGCCCTTCTCGGAATAGGCGTCGAGCAGGCCGTCGACGTGCTCCTTCATGCCCGAACCGCCCTGGGTGGCGAGGCCGGGGGGCTTGTTCAGCACGATGGCCGAGCGATCCTGGGTCAGGACCATCGAATCGGCGAGTTCGATCTCGGCTTCGGTCAGTTCACGGCGCGGGCGCGATCCGCCAAGGCCAGGCTTCGCTTCGCCGCCCGGCGGTACGCGCAGGACCTGTCCTGCGGCGAGGCGGGTGTCGACGTCGGCGCGCTTGCCGTCGACGCGGATCTGGCCGGTGCGCGCCCAGCGCGAAACCATCGCGAAGCCCACATCGGGGAGGTGGCGCTTGAACCAGCGGTCCAGGCGAATGTCGTTATCGTCGCGGCCGACGGTGAACTGGCGGACGGTATCTGAATTGTCGCGGCTCATGCGGCGACTCCCTTCGTGATGGAAAGGCCGGCGAACAGCGCGGCGAAGCCCGCGATCAGTGAGATCGCGACATAGAAAGCCGCAAGACCGACCTGCCCGCGCGAAACGAGGGCCACGGTATCGAGGCTGAACGAGGAAAACGTAGTAAAGCCGCCGAGCACGCCGACGCCGATCAGCAGACGCGCGTTTTCGCCTTGCGCGCCGCGTGACAGCAGCCAGCCCGCGAGCAGGCCCATGGCGAAGCTTCCGAGCACGTTGACGGTCAGCGTGCCGTAAGGGAAGGCGCCGGTGCGGGCAGGGCCGAGCAGCATGGTCCAGGCCGTTCCGGTGAGATACCGAAGCCAGGACCCTAGGCCGCCGCCCAGCGCGACGAGGATCGACGCGGCAAGGAAGGATGGTTGGGGCATCGCGCCGCCTTAGCCGCGAATGCGCGGATTTCCAATCGTTCCGTCCGACCGGGTGTCCCATCACCCGTCTATAAGGGAGTTTGGGTGCGACCCCACTCCGCAAGGAGACATAATGATGCAGATATCATCCTCGACAAGCGCGCTGAGCGCTCTTTTCAATCCACGCCAGGACATGGACGACAAGATCGCCACTGCCGTGGGCAACGGTTCGATCAGCGATACCGATGCCTCGGTGCTGGAATCGGCTCTCGATTCGATCGACGAGTCGCTTGATGCGGACACTTCCGGCAGCCGACTCGACCCCTCGCAGATGAAGGAGCGGATCGATTCCCTGATTTCCGATCAGGTTGAGAGTGGGGACCTTACGCAGGAGCAGGCCAGCGCGCTCCAGTCGCTGTTCGCGCAAGGGCCTTCGCAAGGCGCGCCTTCGGGCTCTGGCGAGTCGGGCGAAGGTGGGCCGGGTGGAGCAGGCGGGCCAAGCGGTCCCGGTGGCCCTCGCGGCGCGGGCGGCCCGCCGCCGGGCGCTTCATCCACCCAGGAAGCCGAAGAGACGGATGAAACCGACTCGACGGAAACGGAAGAGTCCGACGAGGCTGAAGAATCCGAGGAGGCGGACGCCGCCCTGGCCGCTCTCCAGGCATTCCTCGAAAACCTCCAGGCCCAGCAGGCCGAGGGCGTGACCTACACGGCCTCGGCGGTGAGTTCGGCCGGTGCCGCGGCTTCCGGCCTGATCGTCGATCAACTGGCCTGACGGCGCGGATCGGTGTATACTGCTCTCCATCGGGGCTTCGTACCCGGTGGAGAGCGCATTCCCGGCCAAGAAATCGGCCAAGATTGCTTGCCTTCCCGCGCTGGCAGTGCTAGCGGCGCCCAACTTCGAGCCGACCCCGATAAGGGATTCGGCGCATTTACGTGTTTTCTTTCAAGGTGCCTTCCGCGTCGGAATGCGGAATTCGTACCTTCGATTTGTGAGGTGTGTTGGTTTATGCAGATTCTCGTTCGCGACAATAACGTCGATCAGGCTCTTCGGGCTCTCAAGAAGAAGCTGCAGCGTGAAGGCGTGTACCGCGAAATGAAGCTGCGTCGCCACTACGAGAAGCCCTCGGAAAAGCGCGCTCGCGAAAAGGCTGCCGCCGTTCGCCGCGCTCGCAAGCTTGAGCGCAAGCGCATGGAGCGTGACGGCGCCAAGTAAGGCGGCGTCGGCCCCGCTTTCGGGCGGGGCAGCGGTGCCGGTCCTCTCGCCTCGGCGAAGATCGCAAGGCACCGCACTGCAATCATGATCGCAGTCCTGAAACCAATGCAGGCACGATTGTGATTGGCACATGTTGAATTGCTCGGCTTGCGGCTTGAACACCGCTCCGGCTTGAGCCATGAGGGCGCGGAAATTTATCCGCGCCCTTTGTGCATCTGCCGTACGTTGCTAGACGCCGGGCGAACCCGAACGAGGCCCTAGACCATGACTGAGATCACGCGCGTTCCGTTGCAGCCGATTGCCAAGGGCTCGCTGGGCAAGATCTGGCTCGGCGTTGTTGCCGTTGCACTGGCTGCCGGCGGCGTGGCCTATGCCGCCCTGCCGCCGCAGGTTCATGTGAAGACGCTGACGGCCGGTTCGGGCGAATCGCCCACGGTGGCCGATGTGGTGCTCATCAACTACAAGGGCACGCTGCCGGACGGTAAGGTGTTCGATCAGGCGCAGCAGGTGCCGATGGCCCTGAACGAGGTGATCCCCGGCTTTTCCAAGGCGCTCGTGAAGATGCAGCGCGGCGGCAAGTACGATGTCGAGATCCCCGCCAAGCTCGCTTACGGCGACAAGGCCGTGGGCCAGATCCCCGCCAATACCGATCTGAATTTCCAGATCGAGCTGCTCGATTTCAAGAGCCGCGCGGAGATCGAACAGCAGCAGCGCATGATGCAGCAGCTTCAGCAGATGCAGATGCAGGGCGGCGGCGCACCGGGCGCAGGCGTTCCGGGCGGCATTCCGGGCGGCGCAGCCATTCCGGGTGGTGCGGCGATGCCGGGCGCCGAAGGTCCGGCCCGCTGATCGCTCCCGCCCAGATGATCCGCGCAAAGATGATCAGCCCGAACACGATCCACGCGGCTTCCGGCGCGCTTCTCGCGCTCACGCTCGTTCTGCCGGCGACTTCGTTCGCCGCGCAGGACAAGCCAGCGGCGGCAGGAGCGGCTCCCGCCGTGACTCCCGCCGTTCCCGCCCGCAAGGTAACCGTCACCGCGCTCAAGGCGGGGGAGGGCGCCAAGCCCACCCGCGAGGATTACGTGCTGGTGAATTACAAGGGCATGCTCAAGGACGGCACCGTGTTCGACCAGAACGAGCAGATGCCGATGGCGGTCGGCAGCGTGGTTCCCGGATTCGCGGATGGCCTTGTCCAGATGCAGCGCGGCGGTTCCTATCGCCTCGAAATCCCCTCGGAACTCGCATACGGCGCAGAGGGCGGCGGACCGATCCCGCCCAATTCGGATCTCGTCTTCGAAGTGACCCTGCTGGACTTCAAGACCCAGGCCGAACTGGACGCGATGATCGCCCAGCAACAGGGGGCGCAGCAAGGCGCGCAACAGGGCGCTGAACAGGCGCAACCGGCGCAAACCGGCCAGTAATGCGCCTGGCGGACGCTCCCTGACGGAGGCGTCCCCGCTTGAAGCAAATTCGGACGGGTGCTAGCTGCCCGATCCTGACATTCCGGCGCGGCGCGCAGCCCGCCGGTCAAATCTGAAGGAAAGCCATGTCGGTCGATACCGCAACCGTTGCGAAGATCGCCAGCCTTGCCCGCATCAAGGTGAGCGAGGCTGAAATCGAGGCGATGGTCCCCGAACTCAACGGCATTCTCGCCTGGGTGGAGCAACTCGGCGAAGTCGATACTTCGCAAGTAGAGCCGATGACCGCCGTCATCCCCAACACGCTGCGCCTGCGCGACGACGTGATCGACGCCGATCCGCTGACCGGCGGAGACAAGCGCGATGCCGTCCTGGCCAATGCTCCCGCCGCCGAACACGGCTTCTTCGGCGTGCCCAAGGTGATCGAATAATGACCATCGAACTGACTGAACTTGGCGTCGCGCAGATTCGCGACGGCGTTGCGAACGGCGATTTCTCCGCCGTCGAAGTGGCAGAAGCGTTCAACGCCAATGTCGCCGCCGCGCAGGAAGCGCTGAACGCCTTCATCATCGCCACGCCTGAAAAGGCCATCGAAGCCGCACAGGCCACCGATGCCAAGCGCGCGCGTGGCGAAGCCCTCGGCAAGATGGGCGGCGTGCCGATCGGCATGAAGGACTTGTTCGCCACTTTCGACGTGCAGACCACCGCCGCTAGCCACATGCTGGAAGGCTTCAAGCCGCAGTACGAATCGACCGTCTCGCAGAAGCTGTGGGATGCCGGTGCGGGCATGCTGGGCAAGCTCAACCTCGACCAGTTCGCCATGGGCTCGTCGAACGAGACCAGCTACTTCGGCAACGTGATCTCTCCTTGGAAGCGCAACGACGGCAGCAATGCCGCGCTCGCGCCGGGCGGTTCCTCGGGCGGTTCGTCCTCGGCTCTCGCCGCGCGTCTTTGCCCCGCGGCTACCGGCACCGACACCGGCGGCTCGATCCGCCAGCCTGCCGCTTTCACCGGCACCACCGGCATCAAGCCGACCTATGGCCGTTGCTCGCGCTGGGGCGTCGTGGCCTTCGCCAGCTCGCTCGACCAGGCCGGCCCGATGGCCCGCTCGGTGCAGGACTGCGCGATCATGCTCGAAGCCATGGCCGGTTTCGACGCCAAGGATTCGACCAGCCTCGACCTGCCGGTGCCGAACTGGGAAGCCGCGCTTTCCGGCGACATGAAGGGCAAGAAGGTCGGCATTCCCAAGGAATACCGCGTCGATGGCCTGGACGAAGACGTGTCGAAGTCGTGGGACGACGGCATCGCCTGGCTGAAGGATGCGGGCGCGGAGATCGTCGAGATCTCGCTGCCGCACACCAAGTACGCGCTGCCGACCTACTACATCATCGCGCCTGCCGAAGCCTCGTCCAACCTCGCGCGCTATGACGGCGTGCGCTATGGCCTGCGCGACCTGCCGGACGGCGCCAACCTTCAGGACATGTACGCCGCCACCCGCGCCGCCGGTTTCGGCCCCGAGGTGAAGCGCCGCATCCTGATCGGCACTTACGTGCTCTCGGCCGGCTTCTATGACGCCTACTACACGCAGGCCCAGAAGGTGCGCGCGCTGATCGCGCAGGACTTCGCCAAGGCCTTCGAGCAGTGCGACGTGATCCTCGCGCCGACCGCGCCCTCGGCCGCTTTCGGTCTCGGCGAGAACGTCGACGATCCGCTGAAGATGTACCTCAACGACGTCTTCGCGGTGCCGGCCTCGCTCGCGGGTCTTCCGGCGATGTCGGTCCCGGCCGGCCTCAACCGTGAGGGTCTGCCGCTGGGTCTTCAGGTCATCGGCAAGGCTTTCGACGAACAAGGCGTGCTGAACGCCGGTCTCGCCATCGAGGCCCGCGCACAGTTCGCGGCCAAGCCGGAAAAGTGGTGGTAATATGAGCACTTATCGCATCCAGGGCGCCACCGGTGACTGGGAGGTCGTGATCGGCCTCGAAGTCCACGCGCAGGTCACCTCGAACTCCAAGCTGTTCTCCGGCTCGGCGACGGCATTTGGCGCGGAGCCGAACAGCCAGGTCTCGCTGATCGACGCGGCGATGCCGGGCATGCTGCCGGTTCCGAACCGCGAATGCATCCGGCAGGCCGTGCGCACCGGCATGGCGATCGAGGCGCAGATCAACAAGTGGTCGCGCTTCGACCGCAAGAACTACTTCTACGCCGATCTTCCGCAGGGCTATCAGATCAGCCAGCTCTACCACCCGATCGTGGGTGAGGGCTCGCTGACTATCGATGCGGACGAGAAGGCGGGCATCCCGGCCGACAAGGTGATCGGCATCGAGCGCATCCACGTCGAGCAGGACGCGGGCAAGCTGATGCATGATCAGCATCCGACGATGTCCTATGTCGATCTCAACCGCTCCGGCGTCGCTCTGATGGAAATCGTCAGCCGTCCGGACATGGCTTCGCCCGCCGAGGCCGGCGCCTACCTGTCGAAGCTGCGCACGATCCTGCGCTATGTCGGCTCGTGCGATGGCAACATGGACCAGGGCTCGATGCGTGCCGACGTCAACGTCTCGGTGCGCAAGCCCGGCGACGAGCTGGGCACCCGTACCGAGACCAAGAACGTCAACTCCGTGCGCTTCGTCATGCAGGCGATCGAGCACGAGGCGAGCCGTCAGGTCGACGTGCTGGAAGCGGGCGGCAAGATCGTGCAGGAAACCCGCCTGTTCGATCCCACCACCGGTTCGACGCGTTCGATGCGCTCGAAGGAAGACGCGCACGACTATCGCTACTTCCCCGATCCGGACCTGCTGCCGCTGGAACTGGACGATGCCTTCCTTGAGGCTTGCCGCGCGAGCCTGCCCGAACTGCCTGACGCCAAGCGCGCCCGCTACGAAGGCGAACTGGGCCTTTCCGCCTACAACGCCGCCGTGCTGACCGCAGATGTCGATACCTTCGGATGGTTCGAGGCACTGCTGGCAGAAACCGCTTCGGCGCAGGGCAAGGCGCCCGCCGAAGTCGCCAAGCAGGCGGCCAACTGGCTGATCTCCGAATTCTTCGGCGCGCTCAACAAGCAGGGCAAGAGCCTTGAAGATTCCCCGGTCAGCCATGAGCAGGCGGCGGAACTGCTGGCGCTGGTGGGCAAGGGCACGATCTCGGGCTCGATCGCCAAGCAGGTGCTGGAAACGATGATCGAGACCGGCGACAATGCCGGCGTGATCGTCGAGCGCGAGGGCCTGAAGCAGGAATCGGACACCGGCGCCATCGAGGCCAAGGTGGACGAGATCCTCGCCGCCAATGCCGACAAGGTCGCCCAGTACCGCGATGGCAAGGTCGCGCTGTTCGGCTTCTTCGTCGGCCAGACGATGAAGGCCATGGCCGGCAAGGGCAACCCGCAGGTGGTGAACGAGATCCTCAAGGCCAAGCTCGGCTGATCCCGCCACGCGACGGATTAAGAAAGCCCCGGAAAGCAGTGCGCTTTCCGGGGCTTTTTCGTGACCTTTGCGCGCTTACGAAGTCTTGGTTCCGGTAAGAGACATCGTGCCGAAAAACCCTGCCTTGATCGTGCCGGTCAGCTCCGTGCCTTCGACGGCGGCCTTGCAGTCGAGGTCGATGGCCATCGGCGAGGTCATCTTCATCTTCCAACTCAACTGGTTGCCGCTGATGCGGCCGTCGCGCAGTTCCATCGTGCCGAGATCGCCGGTGATCTGGCCGGTGAAGGTGTCACCTTCGGGCACGATCGTCAGCGTGCCCTTCTGGTGCCCCAGCGGGGTCTTGGTCGAACATTCGTAGGTTCCGCCGAGCAGCGACATTCTTTTCTCCTTATTCCTGACCCTGGCCTTATTCCTGACCCTGGGACGCCGCCGGTGCGCTGCGCACTTCGACGGGCAGGCCCAGGCTCTTGAGTTGCGGCTCCACCACCTTGCGGTCTCCCACCACGACGAACGTCAGCCCATTAGGCTGGAGATATTGCGTGGCGGCAGCGCCGATCGCCTTGGCGTCGATCGCGCGGTACTTGGCGGCAAGCGTGACGTAGTAGTCTTCAGGACGGCCGAGGCGGTCGTTCTTGCGGATTGCGGCCTGCACCGCGGCGCCGGTTTCGAACTGGTTGGGAAGCTGCCTGATCGCGCCTTCGGTCACGCGCTGAAGTTCCTCCGCCGTCACCGGCTTGCGCGCGGGGAAAGCGGCCATGTCGGCGATGATCGCCTTGATCGCCTCACCCGTCTTGTCCGACTGGACGGGCGCGGCGACCTGTACCGAGCGCGGGCCGACCGGCTGGGCCACGCCGCTGTGCACGCCGTAGCTCCAGCCCTTTTCCTCACGCAGGTCCTTGTTGAGGCGTGAGAGGAAGCCGCCGCCGATCACATCGTTGGCGAGTTGCACCGCCTCGGTATCCGGCGTCCTGCCGGTCATCGGCAGAACGCGCCCGGCCACGATGACGGACTGCGGCGAGTTGGGGCGATCGATCAGGACGATGCGGCTGCCCTGGGCGGCGGCGACCGGCGCGTCGATCGGCTTTGCCGGACGGGGCGAGGTGGGCGCCTGCCACTGGCCGAAGGCGCGTTCGAGCATGGGCTTGAGTTCGGCCATGGTCACGTCGCCCACCACGGTGATCCGCGCGAGGTCGGGGCGGAGCCACTTGTCATGCGCGGCCCGGAGCTGGTCCGGGGTGAGCGCGCCCAGCGAGGCGGCGTTGCCAAGGCCGTCGCCCGGCTGCGCGTAAGGGTGCGAGCCGAACAGTTCGGCGCCGAGCGAACGCGCGGCCAGTGCGCTGGGCGTCGAGAGTGCCTGCGCCAGTTCGGCCTCCGTCTGCGCCTTTACGCGCGCCACTTCCAAAGGCGCGAAGGTCGGATCGCGGACGATCTGGGCCATGAGGTCCAGCGAGGGGGCGAGGTTGGCCGAGAGTGCCGAAAGCGTCACGCTGCTGGTGTCGAGCGAGCCGTCGATGGAGATGCTGGCACCGAGCCGCTCCTGCGCCTCCGCGATCTGCGTGGCGTCGAGCTTCGAAGTGCCCTGGTCGAGCATCGCGAGCATCAGGCCCTGCGTGCCCGGGGTGTCGAGCGCGTCGGCGGCATAGCCGGCATCGAAATCGAGCGACAGCACCAGCTTGGGCACCGCGCTGCGGCGGGCAAGCGCTACGGGGATGCCGTTCGACAGCGTGGCGCGCTCGATCGCGGGGAAGGTCAGCGCGCCGATCTGGCCGAGCGGGGGCATTTCGCGCTTCGGTCCGGCGGCGAGGGCCGGGGCTTCGGTCTTGGGATCTTGGCGGGGTGCCGGATGCTGGGCCGGATTCTGGGCCTCGTCGCCCCAGCCGCCCATGGCGTCTCCGCTTTCCTTGCGGGCGCCGGGAACGACGTCCAGCGCATAGACGGGGCGGGAGAGCCACTTGTTCAACGCCGCCTTGATCTCGGCCGGGGTGAGCGCGGCCATCCGGGCCAGGTTTTCCTTGTACTTGGCCGGATCGTCCGAATAGACCTGCCCCTCGGCCAGGGTCGCGCCCTTGCCGCTGAAGCCGCCGACGCGTTCGAGGCCGCCGATTTCGCCGGAAAGCGTGCTGACCACCGCGCGGCGCACTTCGTCTTCGGTAGGGCCGTCTCGCAAGTAGTCCGCCAGCACCTTGTCGAAGGCGGCATTGGCCTGGGCGCGATCCACGCCGGGTTTCACGTCCATGGCCATGTTCAACATGCCGAGCTGCTGGAACACTTGCGCGGATGCCGTCACCGCGACGGCGAGCTGCTGGCCGCGCACCAGTTCGTTGTCGAGCCGGGAGCTGGCGAGGCCGCCCAGGATATGCATGCCGATCTGGAGCGCGGGGGTATCGGCATCGTTGAGGCCGGGCGCGGTCCAGTTGCGGGTAAGGCGCAGGACGGGCACCTGGTCGGCGATCTCGCGCGTTACCGGTGCGGCAAGGGTGACCGGCTCGGCGGCGACGGGCTTGATGTCCGGTCCGCGCGGAATCTGGCCGAACCACTTCTCCACTTTGCTGCGGGCGGTGGCGGCATCGATGTCGCCGGAGAGCACGAGCACGACATTGTTCGGGCCGTAATGGTCGGTAAACCACTGGCGCACATCGGTGAGGGTGGCGGCGTCAAGGTCGGCCATCGAGCCGATCGTGGAATGGCGATAGGGGTGGCCGACCGGCAGCAGGCCTTCGCTCTGCGCATATTCGAAGAGGCCGTAGGGCTGGTTGTCGCCCTGACGCTTCTCGTTCTGGACGACGCCCCGCTGCTTGTCGAGCTTGTCCTGGGTGACTGCGGGCAGCAGGTGCCCCATGCGGTCGCTCTCCATGAACAGCGCCACGTCGAGCGCGCCTGTGGGTACCGTCTCGACGTAGTTGGTGCGGTCGTACCAGGTGGAGCCGTTGGTGGGGGTGGAGCCGGCGGCTTCCAGCGGGATGTCGAAGTCCGGCACATTGGCCGAGCCGCCGAAGAACAGGTGCTCGTAAAGGTGCGCAAAGCCGGTCTTGCCCCGCGGTTCGTTCTTGGAGCCGACCTTGTAATAGGCGGTCACGCCGACGATCGGGGCCTTGCGATCGGTGTGGACGATCGTGGTGAGGCCGTTTGCCAGCACGAATTTCTCATAAGGGATGTCCACCTTGGCGACGAGTTCGGCGGGCGAGGCCGGGCTCGGAGCCTCCTGCCGGGCAGGCGCATCCGGTGCCGAGGCGAGGTTCGCCGTGGGAGCGCCGGCACAGGCGGAGAGGAGCAGAACGGTGGCGAGCGCGAGGGCGCTGGAACGAGAAGCAAGTCGCATGGCCGAAGGTTTAGCACGTTGTTCGGCAAGGGCCAGCGGCAAAGGTTGGAGGCGCCGGCAGCTTTACGTCGTCCTGGACTTGATCCGGGACCGCTGGCAAATCTTCAGGCGCGAGCTTGCGTCAGGGCGCCTTGCCGAGGGTTGGGCTTGGCAAGGCCAGCGGTCCCGGATCAAGTCCGGGACGACGGGACTTTCCAACTCCGTCTGCAGATTTCCACTTCCCGCCCGACGCCTATCCGCGCTTGAAGATCTGCCCGGAATCGAAGCGGGTGATGCGCCATTCGCCATCGGCGTCGCGCCGGCATTCCATCTTCACGTCGGCCACGGCCAGGGGATCGCAATACTTGTCGAAGGGGCCGTCCCCAAGGGCGGCGAAGAACACCAGCAAGTATCCGACTTTCGCATGATCGGCGTCGTCGAACGACACCCGCAGCGACGTGATGATGTGCCGCATGGTCATCAGCCCGGCGCCTGCGCGCATGGCTTCGGCGCGGCCGTTGTAGAAGGCCTCCACTGCGGCCAGCCCTTCGCGCCATTCGCCGCCCACGTTGTAGGAGACGTCATCGGCCAGGACGTCCGTTTGCCGCATCTGCAACCCGTTGTGGATGTCCAGTTCGTCGCCCCATTCGTAGACGACCTGCTTGATCGCGAGCACGTCTGCTGCCTGCTGGGGAGTGAATTTCGCCACGTGATGCCTCTTCCTATTGCTTCCCGGCCATCGCTTTTCGGGTTCGTGGTCGAAGCTAGGCAAGCCTGCCTCGCCCGCCAAGCGAATGCGGCCGCAGGCCTGCTTTCACCGCCCCGGCGTTTTGGCGGAGGGCCTTCTCCGGGAAATCACGGAGCCTTTAGCTTCGATCGAGGGGCTAGCATTCGGCAAGGCGAAACCCATCTTGGGGCCACTGGGCTTGCGGCTCTTGAGAATCCACGGTTTCTTGGCGTTTGCATGCAGGCGTCAGGCCGCCGGCAAAAAATATCGCAGCTAGTCTTGTGTTGCAATTATGCAACACTATATGGTCGAGATCAGGAGGCAATTCATACCATGAATCTCGAAAAGTTCACCGACCGGGCCAAGGGGTTCCTTCAGGCGGCGCAGACCGTTGCGATCCGCATGAATCACCAGCGCATCAGCCCCGACCATATCCTCAAGGCACTGCTCGAAGACAGCGAGGGCATGGCGGCCGGCTTGATCCAGCGCGCCGGCGGCAATCCTGCTTTCGCCGTGCAGGAAGTCGACAAGACCCTGGGCAAGATCCCCACCGTTTCGGGCAGCGGCGCGCAAGGCGCGCCGGGGCTGGACAACGATGCCGTGCGCGTGCTCGACCAGGCCGAGCAGCTCGCCGCGAAATCCGGTGACAGCTTCGTCACCGTGGAGCGCATGCTGCTTGCGCTGGCGCTGGCCACCACGACTTCGGCCGGGCAGGCGCTCAAGGCCGCGAATCTCACGCCGCAAGGGCTGGAAGCGGCGATTTCCGAGCTGCGCGGCGGCCGCAATGCTGACAGCGCCTCGGCCGAGAACGCCTATGACGCGATGAAGAAGTACGCCCGCGACCTCACCCAGGCCGCGCGCGACGGAAAGCTCGATCCGGTGATTGGCCGCGACGAGGAAATCCGCCGCACCGTGCAGATCCTCGCGCGCCGCACCAAGAACAACCCCGTCCTCATCGGCGATCCCGGCGTCGGCAAGACAGCCATTGCCGAAGGCCTGGCCCTGCGCATCGCCAATGGCGACGTGCCTGACAGCCTTAAGGACCGCAGCCTCATGGCGCTCGACATGGGCGCGCTGATCGCGGGCGCCAAGTATCGCGGCGAGTTCGAGGAACGCCTGAAAGCCGTGCTCGACGAAGTGAAGGGCGCGGACGGGCAGATCATCCTGTTCATCGACGAGATGCACACGCTGATCGGCGCGGGCGCTTCCGAAGGCTCGATGGACGCGGGCAACCTGCTCAAGCCCGCGCTTGCGCGCGGCGAACTGCACTGCATCGGCGCGACCACGCTCGACGAGTACCAGAAGTACGTCGAGAAGGACGCTGCCCTGCAACGCCGGTTCCAGCCGGTCTTCGTGGGCGAGCCGACCGTGGAGGACACCATCTCGATCCTGCGCGGGCTCAAGGAAAAGTACGAGCTGCACCACGGCGTGCGCATCACCGATGCGGCGCTGGTGGCGGCGGCGACGCTCTCCAACCGCTACATCACCAACCGCTTCCTGCCGGACAAGGCGATCGACCTCATGGACGAAGCCGCCAGCCGCATCCGCATGGAAGTGGAGAGCAAGCCCGAGGAGATCGAGAAGCTCGATCGCCGGATCATCCAGCTCAAGATCGAGGAAATGGCCCTTGCCAAGGAAACCGACGAGGCTTCCAGGGAGCGTCTTGTCAGCCTGCGCGAGGAACTGGCCAATCTGGAACAGCAGTCGAGCGAACTGACCACCCGCTGGCAGAACGAGCGCGACAAGATCGCCGCCGAGGGCAGGATCAAGGAGCAACTCGATGCCGCGCGCAGCGAACTCGATCAGGCCCAGCGGCTTGGCGATCTCGCCAAGGCGGGCGAGCTGTCCTACGGCACGATACCCTCGCTGGAGCGCAAGCTGACCGAAGCGCAGGCCCAGGCGGGCAATGCGCTCCTGCGCGAGGAAGTGACCGAGGATGACATCGCCGGTGTCGTCAGCCGCTGGACCGGGGTGCCGGTAGATAAGATGCTGGAAGGCGAGCGCGAGAAGCTCCTCAAGATGGAGGAGATGATCGGCGCGCGCGTGATCGGGCAGAAGGACGCGGTTTCGGCGGTGTCCAAGGCGGTGCGGCGTGCCCGCGCCGGGCTTCAGGATCCGAACCGGCCGCTCGGTTCGTTCCTGTTCCTCGGCCCCACGGGCGTCGGCAAGACCGAGCTGACCAAGGCGCTGGCCGGTTTCCTGTTCGACGACGACAGCGCGATGGTGCGCATCGACATGAGCGAATTCATGGAGAAGCACGCGGTGTCCCGCCTGATCGGCGCGCCTCCGGGCTATGTCGGTTACGATGAAGGCGGTGTGCTGACCGAAGCGGTGCGGCGCCGGCCCTATCAGGTGGTGCTGTTCGACGAGGTGGAGAAGGCGCATCCGGACGTGTTCAACGTGCTGTTGCAAGTGCTCGACGATGGCCGCCTGACCGACGGGCAGGGCAGGGTAGTGGACTTCACCAATACCCTCATCATCCTGACCAGCAACCTCGGCAGCCAGTACCTGACCCAACTCGACGAGGGGCAGGACGTGGACGCGGTGGAGCCGCAGGTTATGGAAGTGGTGCGCGGGCATTTCCGGCCCGAGTTCCTCAACCGCCTCGACGAGATCGTGCTGTTCCACCGGCTCGGCCAGGAGCACATGGGCCCGATCGTCGATATCCAGGTGGCGCGGGTGCAGAAGCTGCTCAAGGACCGCAAGATCGTACTGGACCTTACCGAGGCTGCCAAGCGCTGGCTCGGTCGGGTGGGCTACGATCCGGTCTATGGCGCGCGTCCGCTGAAGCGCGCGGTGCAGCGGTATCTACAGGACCCGCTCGCCGAAAAGCTGCTGGCGGGCGAAGTCCCGGACGGTTCGCATCTGCGGATCGACGATGGCGACGGGGCACTGGCCATCGTGGTGGAGTGATCCAGGACTGCCTCTTGCGAGCCTCGCCTGCTTGACCGTGGGTGAGGCTCGGCTACCCTATCGTCGCAAAGCCGGAGGCGGCGTTCGCCTGCGCGCATGGGGATTTATCGATGAAGACGTCCGTGTCCTTGAGCCGTTGTCTGACATTGGCGGCACTTGCCTGCGCAATGCCCTCGCTCGCAACTGCGCAGGACTTTTCGGAAGAGTTCGTTCAATGCGGAGAGCTTGCCGAGGATGGGGCGCGCCTGCGATGCTTCGATGCTCTGCTTCCGAAGGCCAGGAAAACCGAAAGCGAACGTCGTGCGGAGGTGTCGGCCGCCAACAAGGCGGAATTCGGGCTTAATCCCTCGCAACGCAACGAGCGGGCTTCGCGCGAAGCCCCTGAAATGGCGGCACGCAAGCAGGCCGTTCGCCAGGAAAACCAGCGGGTGGAAGCTGCCATCGCCGCCGTCGACATGAACCAGTTGGGCGCGGTGTTCACCCTCGACAACGGGCAAGTATGGCAGACGACGTCGTTCGGACGAATGAACACTGTCCCACGTGTCGGCCAGAAGGTTCTTGTCAGTTCCGGACCGTTGGGCGGATATCGCTTGAAGCTGGAAGGCAAGACAGCCGAAGTTGGCGTCAAGCGGGTCAAGTAAAGACCACAGTTTCACGAAATGAAGGCCGGCTGCGAAGGAACGCGGCCGGCTTTTCTACGTCAACATCCAGAACCGGCGCATTGACTGTTCCGGTTGCGGTTTTCCATGGCCTGTCGCGCAGCCGCGGCCTCTCGGGCCCACTCGGCATTCGTCTTGCAAACACGTTTGGGGATACGCGAGCCCACTTCGCGGACGGCGCGGCACTGCACTGTTTTGGGGTTTTCGGGAACGGTGGGTTTGTCCTCCGATGCCAGCACCGAGGTGGCGGAAAGGGCAAGCAATAGCGGTAGATAAAGACGCATCGACAATTCGCCTCGAAAAAAGAAAGGGCAGCGATTTCTCGCTGCCCTTTCGTTTTAGCTGTTTGCGTTCGAATTAGAAGTGAACGCGAACACCGGCGTAGAAGCGGCGTCCGAAGATGTCGTAGACATCTGCTGCCGTATCCGAACCCGTGACGTTGAAGGTGGTGCCCGAGAGGATGTTCGGGGCCTTCTTGTCGAGCAGGTTGTCGATGCCGAAGTAGACGTCGAACTTCTCGGTCGGCTTGAAGCTCATCTGGCTGTCCAGATAGAACTGGGCCGGAACCGAGACGCACTTCGGAGCCAGATCGAATGCAGCGCACCAGCTGACATCGTCTTCGTACGACTTGCCGATGAAGGTGCCGGTGAACGACCAGTCGAACTTGTCGCTGGTGTAGCCGAGGGTCGCGGTGAAGCGATCTGCAGCCGTACCGATCTCACCGTCCTGACGATCCAGCTGGCCGGGGAGAGCGTAGTAGTCGTACTGGAACAGGTGGGTGTACGAGATGTTGAAGTTCACGCGGGCGTCATTGCCGAAGAAGTTGACCGGCGTGTACCAGCTTCCCGTGATGTCGAGACCCTGGGTCCTGAGCGTCGCGGCGTTGACGGCGAAGTCGTTGATGAACTCCAGCGATCCTGCGCTGTTAGTCGACGTGGCGGTAGCGCGACGGGTGATCAGGCTGCAAAGCGTCGAATTGGCTTGGTTGTAGCACTGATCGAGAATGACGCCGCGACCATAAGTATCGATGATGTTGTCGATCTTGATGTTGTAGTAGTCGGCAGTCAGCGTCAGGCGGCTAAGCGGGCCGCCCAGCGAACGTGGTGTGAGCACGGCACCAACCGTCCAGGAATCGGACTTTTCTTCCTGCAGGTTATTGTTGCCACCATCGAAGCCGCTGATACCTTGGCGATCGAGCTGCGAAACCGTGAACACGCCATTGGCTGCGATGTTGGCCGCAACGCCCGCATTGGCACGGCAGATGTCGCCGGCGGTGCCGCCGCCCGTGGCGCCGATGCCGACGCAAGGATCCTGCAAGCCCGACGGGAACGTCTGCGACAGACCCGAGTAGAGCTCACCGATGTTCGGAGCACGAACCGCGCGGGCATAAGTACCACGGATGCGCAGGTCGTCGATCGGCTGCCAGGTTCCCTGAACGTTGTAGCTGTAGATCGAGCCGATGGTCGAGTAGTCGGCTGCGCGGAAGGCGCCGCCCACTTCGAGAAGGCGGAAGAAGGGCTGATCGCGAAGGATCGGAACCTTGACTTCGGCGTAGCCTTCGATGACGTCGAACTGGCCGTAGGTGTCGGGCAGCTTGTTCGAGCCGTTGAGACCCTGGTTGGTCAGGGCATCGTTGTCTTCCGAGCTTTCTTCCTTGCGGTATTCGAAGCCGAGGGCGATGCCCAGCGGACCGGCCGGAAGTTCGAACAGCGAACCGCTGATGTTACCCTGGACGACCTGCTGCTTGATGTTGGTCTGCAGCGACTGCTGGGCAGCGATGTACTCGATGGCTTCGGGGCTGATCGAGCCCTTGCCGAAGATGTTGACCGGAACGCAACCGCTGGCCCGTGCTTCCGCGCTGACGCAGACGGTGTCGGTGGTTATGCCGTTGCCGTTGAGGTCGTTGATATCGGTCATCGCCGCAAGTGCATTGCGGAAATTGTTGATGTTGATCTGGCCGTTCGAGATCTGGTTTTCAGTGACCTGGCCGAAGTTGTAGCTCAGATCCCAGTTGAACTTTTCTGCCAGCGTGCCTTCCAGCCCGACGACGAAGCGCATGAAATCGCGCGTCGTGCTGCCGGTGCGGTTGCCGAATTCGCTGAGGCGGCGGGCGAAGCCGATGTCGCGCAGGCCGTCGCCGTCGCCATCAACGGCGGCATTGGCGATGGCAGTCGGAACCAGCGGGTTCAGAACCTTGGTGGTCGTGCCATCGGCGCCGATCAGATAGTTCTCGATCGGCATCAGGCCGGAGTCCGGATAGACGCCGGTCGAGCCGTCAGAAGAAAGCGCGAACGGTTCGATGATGCGCGAGGACTGCGTCTTGTTGTAGGTGCCCTCGAAGAAGGCCGAGATGTTGTCGGTAACATCATAGTGGCCGACGGCAGCAACGGTGTAGCGCTTAACCGGCACGGCAAGCGTGCGGTAGAACTGGCGGTTGAAACCGTTGGGGCCTACGCCGGTGCCGAGCGGGCCCGAGCAGGTAGCGCCATTGGTGGTCGAGCACGGCTGAAGCTGGCCGGTCGGGCTGTATGTGAAGGTGTTTCCGCCCGAGATGAAGCGGCCCTGTTCGTTGAAGCCCGAGTAGTAGGGTTCGACAGGCGTGCCGTAGTCGGCCATGTCGCCGGTAAGTGCCGACTGGTCGATGTCATCGACGCGGGTGTTCTTGCGCTGGCGCGAGAGCAGGCCCTTCTCGTTCGAATAACCGAAGTTGATCATGATGTTGCCGCGACCGTCGTCGAAGTTCGCGCCCATGGTCATGTTGGCTTGGTAGCGGATGTCGTCGCCGCGATTCGTCAGGCCGTACTGGGCATTGCCCTCAAGACCCTGGAAGTCCTTCTTGTAGACGAAGTTGACCACGCCAGCGACAGCGTCCGAACCGTAGAGCGACGAGGCGCCGCCGGTCAGCGTGTCGACACGCTCGAGGAACTGGGTCGGGATGACGTTAAGGTCGACGGTCGAGCTGCCGGGAAGACTGGAAACGACGCGGCGGCCGTTGATCAGCACCAGGGTGCGGGCGCTGCCGAGGTCGCGAAGGTCGATCGATGCGACGCCGGTGCCCGAGGTCAGGAACGCGGAGTTGGTGCGGCTGAGCGCCGGCGTACCGAAGACCGGGTTCTTGAGCAGCAGGTCCTGAACGTTCGCAACGCCGGACTGCTGGATGCGGGCGCTATCGACGATCTGCAGCGGCGCGTTGGAGCTGGTGATGGGGCTGGCGATGCGCGAGCCGGTGACGACGATGGCCGCACCTTCTTCGACCGGAGCGTCTTCCGCCGCGTCTTGCGCGTAGGCCGCGGTGGAGCACAGCAGCGCAAACGCCGTCAGGCTCGTCGCGCCCCGCAGGGCGGACTTCATGAGGTTGTTCTTCAAGTTTTGTGTCCCTTGTTGCTTTCGTGCGCATGACTGGAAGCGTGACCAGACCCGCCGTGCGCACGGAGGCGGCAATCTTTGTGCGCGAACGCACGCGAAAGCCATAAGGGGATTTCTTGCGCCGAGTGGCTCGGCTTTCAATCGCAAAGACCTCGGAAGGATGAATTGGGGGGATCATTGTGGCAATGTAGCAACAGTGAAAACCCATATTTTCCGGCAATCAGGCCGATTGCTGCGGCAGCGAGTGTGACAGCATTGTCGCAAAACTATAATGTACAGGCTTTTCTGGGAACAATGTATCGCTGGTTGCGCAATCGCTCGCCTCATTGTTACTCGTTGGCATCAGGGCGCTCGCCGTCCGAGGCCAGGATCACTTGACCCGGCGCATCTTGATCGGTCGCTGACCTTTCACCGAAACCGTGAATGTGCCAAGCGCGCCGCGTGAGATAAGGGCCTCGTTGCCCACCTTGGGCGAGAGCACGAAGTCACGAGTGTCATTCTGCTCCCAGGTGCTGCCGTCCTCGAAATCTAGCAGCCAGCCCGCGCCGGTTTTGCGGACGCCGCCGACCTTGGTCGAGATTTCCTTCAACTCCGTCGCCGCATCGTCATTGCCGCCAAAGCCCATCAGCTTGGCGACCGGAGTGGCAAAGCCGAACAGGCCCCGCTGCGCCGTTTCGACTGCCTGCTTGTCCGCGATCACGATCTCTCGCCTGCTGGCGGCCTGTTCCAATGCCGCGACCTGCTGATCGTAGCAGGTCAGGCGGGCCATCGCGTCGGGAATCGTCCGGCAGGCAACGACCTGACGGAAGGTTTCCGGTTGTTTCGCGTCGCTCTTTTCGGCGGCGAGCGCTGTCTGCGAAATGAGCAATAGTACTGCTGCTGCCGACATGTGTGCCTTGCTCAATGCCTTGCCCTCCGCGTTGCACGAAACATTTCGCTTCGTAGCAAGCCGGTCAGGGGCGCGGCAAGCGCGCTTGGGGATGTGGGTGGCTGCCATGTCGAAAACCGCGCTTCTGCAGCATTAAGTCTAGTAAGGCCGCCGTTGTGAAATGATGTTGCGGCAATGTCACGGGTTTCGTCACATATATATTTGATGGCTTAGGCGGGAATTCGCGAAAACTGGCGCGCATACGGTGCTTTTGTTGCGGATTTATCACAAGGTTTCGTGAATGTTGCACGGCACCAAGCAAAGCCCTTTGAGCAAGTCCTTCTTTGCGTAATGAAAGCGCATCTTCCATCTCGCGAAATATCCTTACAGGGGAGGGTCGCGGGCCGGAGTATCCAAGGCGCAGGGGTTTGCACTGCGCCTTAGAAAAAGGGACATACCAGTGAACAAACAAACTCTCACCGCGTTGAAGGCAGGTGCGGCACCGTTGGTGCTGGGCTTCGCCATGCTCAGCAGCGGCGCTTACGCGCAGGACGCTACGGCTGACGACAGCTCGACCGGCGAAGCTATCGTCGTCACCGGCAGCCGCATCGTCGCGCCGAACCAGACCTCGATCGCGCCGATCACCACCGTTTCCTCGCAGGACATCCAGCTTCAGGGCACCACCCGCACCGAAGACCTGCTGAACTCGCTGCCGCAGGTCCTGGCTTCACAAAGCTCCAACCTTGCCAACGGCGCTACCGGTACGGCCAACGTCGACCTTCGTGGCCTCGGTCCGTCGCGCACGCTGGTGCTGATCAACGGTCGCCGCCTGATGACCGGCGATCCGAATACCACCACTTCCGCCGCCGACCTTAACTTCATCCCGGCTGCGCTGGTGAAGCGGGTGGACGTGCTGACGGGCGGCGCTTCGGCCACCTACGGCGCCGACGCCGTGGCTGGTGTCGTCAACTTCGTGATGGACACGGAGTTCGAAGGCTTCAAGATCGACGCCAACTACGGCGTCTACATGCACAACAACAACAACGAGTTCATCCGCTCGGCTCTCGACAAGAAGGCCGGAGACCCGGCTTATGACTATCCGCGTGGCAATTCCGTGGGCGGTGGTCAGTACGATCTGACGGCGGCATTCGGCACCAGTTTCGACGACGGCCGTGGCCACGCCACCGCCTATGTCGGCTATCGCCGCGCCGATCCGCTGCTCCAGGGTCGTCGCGACTATTCGTCGTGCGCCATCGCAGCTTCCGGCAGCACCTTCAACTGCGGCGGTTCGGGTACGGCTGCTCCAGGCAACGGCTACTACTTCCCGGCAGGCGCTGACGCTTCGACGACCGGCGCACTCGGCGCGGGCACGATCACCCCTGGCGGACGCAACATCTACAACTTCGCGCCCGTGAACTACTACCAGCGCCCCGACGAGCGCTATACGGCCGGCGTCTTCGCAGACTACGAGATCAACAAGGCCATCCATCCGTACATGGAATTCATGTTCATGGATGACCGCACGGTTGCGCAGATCGCGCCTTCGGGCAACTTCGGCAATACGCTGACGATCAACTGCGACAATCCGCTGTTGTCGGCTCAGCAGCGCGGCGAAATCTGTAACGCGTCGAACCTGATCAACGGCTATCTCGGCAACTTCCCGCTGGCCGCAGGCGCTGCCTTCAACCCCAACCAGGGTGCCGCGCCGGTCAACTTCATCGACCCGACGACGGGCGCGACCTACAACAAGGCCTTCTTCCAGCTGCTTCGCCGCAACGTGGAAGGCGGCGCGCGCCAGAGCGATCTCCAGCACACGGCGTTCCGCACCATCATCGGTTCGCGCGGTGAACTGGGCAACGCCTGGTCCTACGACGCCTACTACCAGTATGGTCGCACCAACTACTCGCAGGTCTATACCAACGAGTTCTCGGCCTCGCGTCTCGCCAATGCTCTGGACGTCGTGTCCACGGCCAATGGCCCCGCCTGCCGCGTCGCCGTCACCGGGCAGGACACGCGCTGCGTGCCCTACGACGTGTTCAGCGGAGCGCCGATTTCGCAGGGTGCGCTGGATTACCTCACCTCGACCGGCTTCATGAAGGGTAACACCTCGCAGCAGGTCGCGAGCGCCAGCTTCACCGGCCTGCTCGGCGAATACGGCATCAAGTCGCCGCTTGCCGCTGATGGCATCAACATCGCTCTCGGCGCCGAATATCGCCGCGATGCGCTGGACCTGAAGACCGACTACGCCTTCACCACCGGCGATCTTACCGGCCAGGGCGCTCCGACACTCTCGACCTCGGGCAACTACAAGGTCACCGAACTGTTCGGCGAAATCGACATTCCGCTGATCCAGGACGGTTTCGTCCAGAACCTGTCGTTCAATGGCGGCTACCGCTATTCGCACTACAAGGTTTCGAACGGCCGCACCTTCAACACCGACACCTTCAAGCTGGGCGTCGATCTTGCACCGATCTCGGATATCCGCATCCGTGCAGGCTACAACCGCGCCGTCCGCGTGCCGAACATCCAGGAGCTGTTCGCTCCGCAGATCGTCGCACTCGATGGTACGACCGATCCTTGCGCTGGCGAGGACACGATTTCGCCCGCTTGCGCTGCACAGGGTCTGGTTGCCGGCACGCCGCTCAACCCGGCTTCGCAGTATAACGGCCTGATCGGCGGCAACCCTGACCTTACGCCCGAGAAGTCGACCACCAAGACCATCGGCGTCGTTCTTCAGCCGCGTTGGATCCCGGGCCTGACCGCCAGCGTCGACTGGTTCGACATCAAGGTGAACAACGCCATCCGCCAGTTCGGTGCTGACGCCATCCTCGCCGCCTGCGGCGACGGTGTCTCCGACGCCTGCGATCTCGTCAATCGCAACCCCGCCGGTTCGCTGTGGCTGAGCCCCGATGGCTATGTCATCGACACCAACCAGAACGTCGGCGGCGTGAAGACGCGTGGCTTCGAGTTCAACGGCAACTATTCGACCGAGGTGGGCAATGCTGGCCGCGTGTCGCTTAACTTCGTCGGAACCTGGCTGAACAACTATGTCGTCGATAACGGCCTGACCGAGCAGTACAACTGCGCCGGATACTATGGTCCCACCTGCGGCGTACCCCGTCCCAAGTGGCGTCATAAGGCCCGTGTGACCTACACGATGACCAACGGCGTCGGCCTTTCGGTACAGTGGCGTCACCTCTCGTCGGCCACCGTCGAGTTCCTCAACCCGTCGAGCTCGCTCGCCGGTCGGACGAACACCCTGGACGACAAGATCAACAGCCAGGACTATTTCGACCTGACGCTCACCGCCGACCTCGGCAAGAACCTGACGTGGCGCCTCGGCGCGACCAATCTGCTGGACAAGGATCCGCCGCTCGTCACCCAGGCTGCTTGCGCCTCGGTGTTCTGCAACGGCAACGTCTATCCGGGCACTTACGACGCGCTGGGTCGCTATGTGTTCACCGGCATCACGATGAACTTCTAATCGCTTTCACGAACGGTTAGTCTTCGGCGGCGGTCTTCCTGGGAAGGCCGCCGCCTTTGTATTCGGCGCTCTTCCCTCGCAAGGTAAGTTCGCCATGAGTTCCGGAACATATCTCGCATGACCAGCAGTGCCACGCCTTCGGACGAGCTTCGCCGCATAGCCGGTCTGGCGCGGATGGGGCGGCTCGATGAAGCCTCGTCGGCGGTAGCCGAAGCCGTTGCAGTCGATCCCGAGGATCCCGTTCTTGCCGCCTTGGGGGGGGCGGTCGAGGTTCATCGGGGAAGTTTCGCGGAAGCCGCGGTCTACCTGGAGCGCGCTCACGCCTTGCGGCCGCAGGATCTGGTGGTGCGCACCAACCTGGCCGAATCCTATTTTCACACCGGGCGTGCCGAGCAGGCGCTGGCGCTTTGTGATAAGGCTTCAGCCATGGCGGAGCCGAGCTTGAAACTGGCGCGCCTGGGAGCCCACCTTGCGCAAGAGGCTGGCGATGTCGAACTGGCTTCCAGTCTCTACCGGCATGTGTTGGCGCAGCAGCCGGACGACTGGTCGGTTCTCAATAACCTGGGCAATCTCCTGAGCGAGGCGGGAAGGCGCGCGGAGGGCGTGGAACTGTTGCAGCGAGCGATGACGCTTATGCCGGATTCGCCGCCGATCCGCGTCAATCTCGGCACCGCGTTGCTGAAAGCGGCGCGTGTCGAGGAAGGCGAGCGTATCCTGCGCGAGGCTGCTCGCGATTACCCTGACGACCATGTTCCCATGCGGACGCTGGCGACGTTCTACGGCGAGAACGGCATGGATGATCGCCAGTACGAGGCGATCGCGGAGGCTGCGCGCCGTGCGCCTGAAAATGCGGGATTGCAGTCGGACTACGGCCAGGAAGCCGCGCGCCGCAATGACTATGACATTGCCGAAAGCCGGTTCGAGGCAGCACTGGCGATCGAGCCTGCGCTTGGCCCTTCCTTCGTCGGGCTCGCTGCGGTCTACGAGCGCAGCAATCGCGAGGCGGAGCTTGAACCCCTGCGTGAGCGTGCCATGGCCAACGGCGCCGATGCCGCATCGATCGCTTATGTCGATGCCTTGCGTTTCAAGCGTGCCGATGCGTTCGAGGAGGCGTTCGACGCGTTGGAGCGCGCGGGGGAGGTCGTCCTCGATAACCGCTGTCACCAGCTGCGCGGCATCATGCTCGATCGCATGGCCCGTTACGACGAGGCGTTCGGCGAGTTTGCGGAAATGAACGCCAGCCATCTGAAAGAGCCGTCGCGTCCCGGCGAGCGGGCGGAGCGTTTTCGCGCCGATCTCGCCAGGGACAAGGCGCTTGTTACGCCGCAATGGCTGGCCGGCTGGACCGGCAGCCCGCCGGAAGATCGGGCTGCACCGGTCATTCTGCTCGGTTTTCCGCGCTCGGGAACGACGCTCCTCGATACGATGCTGATGACCGCCCCCAACACCCTGGTACTTGAGGAAGAACCCTTCGTTGGGGAGATCGAGGCGGAACTGGGCGGGGTAAAGGCTCTTTCAGACCTAGACGCGAAGGCTCTGCTCGCAGCACGCGCGCGATACTTCGAGAAAGTTTCGAAGCATGGCGGGCTCGCTTCGGGGACCATGGTGATCGACAAGCATCCGCTGCATCTCAACAAGGTTCCGGTCATCCGCCGGCTGTTTCCCGAGGCCAAGTTCGTGTTGGCGCTGCGGCATCCCTGCGATGTCGTCCTGAGCTGCTTCATTACCAATTTTCGTCCCAACAACGCCATGAGCAACTTCCTGGACCTGGAAACGGCGGCCCGCTTCTACGACCTGACGTTCTCCTACTGGGAGCAGGCAAGGGAAGTGTTCGATCTTCCCGTTCGCACCGTTGTTTACGAACGTCTGGTGGCGGATCAGTCGCGGGAACTGGCGCCTCTGTTCGACTGGCTCGGCCTGCCGTGGAACGGCAGCGCGTTCGACCATCGCGAGGCAGCCCGGGCGCGGGGCGTGGTGCGGACGGCCAGCTACGCCCAGGTTACCGAGGCAGTCTATACCCGATCCGCAGGGCGCTGGCGCCGCTACGAGAAGCATCTCGAACCGGTGCTGGAGATTTTGCGGCCCTGGGTAGATCGCTTCGGTTATTCGCTCGACGATGACAGGGTTCCGGCGTGGGATGGCACGCCGGGCGTCGTGGTCGATCCGGTCTGATAGCGCTCGGGGGGGCCATGAACTCAGGAGTTTCGACGTTCGTTGAAGTTGACCGGCTGACGGCGGCCGGAAATCTGGCCGGCGCGGCGCAGACGCTGGAGACGCTGCTGGCAGCGGCCGGGCCAGATGCCGGGCCTGGCATGGATGGCGCGGCTGGCGTGGCCCAGTGGCTCAAGCTCGCGGGTCTGCGTCGTGCCTTGCGGCAGCCGCAGCAGGCGTTGGCGGCGGTGCACCGCGCGCTGGAACTGGCGCCGCTGGACTTCATGGCGCTGGTCATGCGCGCGGGCCTGCTGGAAAGAAGCGGTGATGCCGGGGCCGGCGCGGCCTGGGGAGAGGCTCTGGCGCAGACCCCGCAAGGCCCTCTGCCGCCGCCGCTCGAAGCGGCGGTTTCGGCGGGCCGGGCGTTCCATGCCGACTGGCTGGACCGGCAGGAACAGCGGTTGGAGCAGGTCGCGCAAGCGGCGGCCGGTAGTGCCGGGAACGACGCTGCGGGCTCGGTGGAACGGCTTCCGGAAAGCCCGGTCGAGCGCGAAGCCGACCTTGCCTGGCGATTGGCCCGCTTCCGCGACAATATCCTGCGCAAGACACGGGTCTACCACAGCGAACCCACGCATTTTCATTATCCCGGTCTGGTCGAGCGCGAGTTCCATCCGCGCCATGCAACGCCCTGGCTGGCCGAAGTGGAGGCCGGTTTCGAGGACATCCGTGCCGAAATGCTGGCGCTCGTCCAGTCGGAACGCGCGGAATTGGAGCCCTATATCCAGTACGCGGATCACGAAAACCTCGCGCAATGGCGGCCGCTCAACAGGAGCAGGGACTGGAGCGCCATACACCTGCTGAAGCAAGGGGTCGAAGTCCCCGTCAATGCCGCGCAGGCGCCGCGCACCATGGAGATCCTCTCGCGCCTGCCGCAGCCGCGCGTGCCGGGCGCTTCGCCCAATGCGATGTTCTCGCTCCTGGCGCCGCACACCGCGATTCCCCCGCATGTCGGTGTCGATAACACGCGGCTGGTCTGCCACCTGCCTCTTGCAGTGCCGCCGGGATGCTGGTTTCGCGTCGGCGCGGAGACACGCGAATGGCGAGAGGGAGAGGCTTTCGCTTTCGACGATACCATCGAGCATGAAGCGATGAACCCCACGGACCTGCTGCGCGTCGTGTTCATTTTCGATGTCTGGCATCCCGGCCTGACCGCAAGCGAGCGTACGGCTGTGGCCGCTACGATCGCCGCCGCGGGCCATGGTGCAGGGCAGGGCGCTGGTGGCCTGTGAGAGGGGCGATGGCACGCGATGAACGACAAGCCCTGGCGGAGCTGGCCGAGCAGGCGCTGTCTCGGGGCGAGGAAGAACAGGCGGAAGCGCGGCTGACGGCCTGGCTGGCGCGCCAGACGGCGCCCAATCCGGCCAACGTCGTCCTCTTGCACTGGACGGCGATGCTGCGCCGCGCGCTTGACCGGCGCGAAGGCGCCATTGCCGCGCTGGAAGCGGCCATGCGTCTGGCGCCGGACGATGCCGGGGTAGTCCACGCCCTCGCGCATGTCTCGCTGGAAGCCGGCAGGCCATCGGCCCGGCTGTTCGAACAGGCGATCCGGCTGGCCCCGGCAAAGGGCGAAATTCGCCTCGGTCTGGCTTCTGCGCGCCTTGCCGAGGGCGAAGGCGCGCGGGGGCTGGGTGAAGTGGAGGCGATGCTCGGCGCCAATCCCGGATGGACGGAGGGGCATCGTCAGTTCGCCCAGCTTGCCGTGATGACCGGCCAGCCGCAACGCGCGCTCGCCAGTATCGAGGCGGCCTTGCAGCGCTTTCCGCAGAGCGAGGCCTTGCGGGCGCTTGCGATCGAGCTGCTGCTGTCAGGCGAACGCTACGCGGAAGCGTTGATGGTGGCCGATCGCGCCATCGCCGCGCACGGGCCGCAGCATTCCTTCCTGCTTTCCCGCGCCGCCGCCCTCGATGAACTTGGTCGCCTGGAGGAAGCCGCAGCCGCTTTCGAAGGGCTCGGCGCCGCGAAAGACCAGGGGCACGCGATTTGGCGCCTTCGCCATCTTCTGCGCATTGGCGAGGTGGCCGGGGCGATCGCCGAGATCGAGCCCTGGCTGGCGGGGCCCGGGGCGGAGGCGATCTGGCCATATGCCGCGCTGGCCTGGCGGCTCGGCGGCGATCCGCGAGCAGACTGGCTGGACGGTCAGGACGGTCTGGTGAGGGTGATCGATCTCGATCCGGCAGAGATCGGATTGGCCGCGCTCGTCCCACTGCTGCGCGATCTCCATGCGCGGTCAGGGCGGTTTCTGGACCAGTCGGTGCGGGGCGGAACGCAGACCGATGGCGCCCTGCTGGGCCGATGCGAACCCGAGATCGCGCGGGTTCGCGAGGTGCTGCGCCGTGAAGTGGCGGGCTTCGCAGCCGGATTGCCGCAGCCGGATCCGACGCATCCGATGCTGGGCCTCCGTAGTGCCGAACGGCCGAGGTTTGCGGGAAGCTGGTCGGTGCGGCTGGCCGGCGCGGGCTTCCACGCCGCGCATCACCATCCGCAGGGCTGGATCAGTTCCGCGCTCTATCTGGCTATTCCCAAAGGACTTTCGCCCGGCGAGGGGTGGCTGGACCTCGGCGGCGCACCGGCAGGCCTGGGCGATCTCGCGCCGCGCCTGTCGGTGGAGCCTCGCCCGGCCCGCCTCGTGCTGTTTCCCTCGTGGATGTGGCACGGAACGCGGCCCTTCGCGGCGGGCGAGCGGCTGACGATCGCCTTCGATATCGCGCGTACTTGAACTGCGATCCGTCCCGATTTACCTTCGTTCCATCCAGTCTTTTCGGCACGAAAACATAATCCCCGTGCCACGGAGTTTGCACGATGCATATCATGACGAAACTTGCCGCCGTCCTGGGCATGGGCGCCGGCGTTCTGGCGGCCGCGCCCGTTCTGGCCGGCGATCCCGCGCCGCAGACGGCGCCCGTTGCGCCGGCTGCCCCCGGAAAGGCCGATGTCGCCAAGAGCGAGATCGACAAGAACGACCCGATCGTCTGCGAGCGGGTGACGGAGATCGGTTCGCGCCTGCGCGCCAAGAAAATCTGCATGACCAAGAGCGAGTGGGCCGAACAACGTCGTGGCGATCGCTCCAATATCGAGCGCTCGCAGATCCAGCGCGGCATGGATCCGGTCGGCTGATTCCCGCCCTTCCGGGAAAGGTTCGGTTCGTCGCGGGCGGGAGAGGGCTTATCCTCTTCGCGCAAGCTGACGACTCCTGCGCGCGCAAGTAAACACGCCGGGGCGTGATTTCGCTCTGCGAGATTGACCTCCCCGCCGGAGCTGCTTAACCGGTTGATTAAATCACCGTGCAGACTGGCTGGGCCGCCGTCCGGTCGGCTTTCTCGCGAGCAGGAAGGGGAATCGCATGAAACTGGACAGCAGCCTTGCCGCAGTCGTCACCGGCGCGGCTTCGGGGCTTGGCGCGGCCACCGCGCGCGCTTTGGCAGCGCAGGGCGTGAAAGTCGCGGTGTTCGACCTGAACGTAGAGGCGGGAGAAGCCGTGGCGGCCGAGATCGGCGGCGTGTTCTGCGAAGTCAACGTCACCGACGATGCCAGTGTCGATGCGGGCTTCGCGAAAGCCCGCGCCGCGCACGGCCAGGAACGCATTCTGGTGAATTGCGCCGGGATCGCTCCGGCCGCCAAGACCGTCGGCCGCAACCGCGAGACCGGCGCGCCGCGCGCGCACGACATGGGACTGTTCGAAAAGGCGATCGCCATCAATCTCGTCGGCACTTTCCGCTGCGTCAGCAGGGCGGCGGCGGGAATGGCAACGCTCGATCCGCTGGACGCGGCGGGCCAGCGCGGCGCCATCGTCAATACCGCCTCGGTGGCGGCGCAGGATGGGCAGATCGGTCAGGCGGCCTATGCGGCCTCCAAGGGCGGCGTCCTGGCCATGACCCTGCCGCTGGCGCGCGATCTGATGGGTGAAGGCATCCGCGTCAACACGATCCTGCCGGGCATTTTCGAGACGCCGATGATGGCAGGCATGCCCCAGCAGGTGCAGGATGCGCTGGCGGCAGCGGTGCCGTTCCCCAAGCGCCTCGGCAAGCCCGAGGAATATGCCGATCTGGCGCTTTTCATGCTGGAGCATGATTATCTCAACGGCGAATCCGTCCGGCTCGACGGCGCGATCCGCATGGGCCCGAAGTAAGGTTCGCGGTCCGCAGAACGATGGCGCAAGGCAATCTTCCGGCCGGGAACGGCATAGTGGCAGCGGGCAGCCCGGCGGGCGCCCCGCCCGGCGCGCGGGCGCAACTGCTGGAAACGGCCAGCGCCATCATGCGCGACGGAGATGTGATCGATATCTCGCTGTCGGAGCTGTCGCTTCGTTCGGGGCTCAATTCGGCTCTGGTTAAATACTATTTCGGCAACAAGGCGGGCCTGCTGAAGGCGCTGCTCGACCGCGACTGGCAGGCCATCGTCACCAGCGTGGACGCGCTCGTCGAGAAGGACGGCTGGTCGCCCGAGGCGAAGCTGCGGCGCCACCTCTGGAAAGTCGTCGATACCTTTTACGAGGTGCCCTACCTCAACCGCCTGACCATGCGCATGGTGCGCGAGAGCGACGATGCGGAGGCGCGGCGCATCGCCGACAGCTATCTCTCGCCCATCTACCGCGCCTATGAGCAACTGATCGGCAATGGCGTGCGGGCAGGCGTCTTTCGCGAGATCGATCCGCAGCTGTTCTACTTCACCGTCACCGGCGCGGTGGACCGGTTCTTCTCGGCGCGGCTGGTGCTGAAGCACTGCTTCGACCAGGACACATTGACCGAGGAACTGCGCGACCGCTATCGCGAACACACGATAGACATCATCATGGCAGGTATTCTTGCGCGCTGAAAAAAGCAGCTTCTGGCACATCGGCGTTATCGGCGGTTCGGGTCTGGCCGCCGGCATCGAGCTGGAAGAAGCACAGGAAATCGCCGTCTCCAGCCCATTCGGCGCGCCCTCCGGCCCGGTAAGGACCGGCTGGCTTGACGGCGTGCGCTTCACTTTTCTCGCCCGGCATGGGGCCGGGCATGCGATCCCGCCATCGGCGGTGAACTACCGCGCCAATATCGACGTGCTGAAGCGCTGCGGGGTGACGGACCTCGTGGCGCTTTCGGCCATCGGCTCGCTGCGCGAAGAGATGGTGCCGGGGCAGATGGTCATGGTGGACCAGTTCATCGACCGCACGCAGGGCCGCGCAGGCAGCTTCTTCGGCACCGGGCTGGTGGCGCACGTCAGCCTGGCCGACCCGACATGTCCGCGCCTTTCTGGGATGGTCGGCGCGGCAGCGGAAGCGGCGGGGGCCACGGTGCATGGCGGCGGCTGCTATCTCGCGATGGAAGGGCCGCAGTTCTCCACGCGGGCAGAAAGCCGCATGTACCGCGCCTGGGGCGCGGACGTGATCGGCATGACCGGCATGCCCGAAGCGCGTCTGGCACGGGAGGCCGAGCTTCCCTATGCGATGCTGGGCATGGTCACCGATTACGATTGCTGGCGCGAGGAAGAGGCCGGCGTCGAAGTGAGCCACGTCCTTGAAGTCATGCATGCCAATGCCCGCATTGCGCGCGATTCCCTGCGGCACCTGGCGGCAAGCCTTCCGGCGGAGCGAGCGCCCAGCCCGATCGACAGGGCGCTGGACCATGCGCTGATCACCGCGCCCGAAGCGCGCGACCCTGCACTGGTCGCGCGGCTCGATGCGGTGGCCTGCCGCCTGTTCGGCGAGCGCGGCTGAGTCCCTCTATCAGCCGACTCAACACCAGCCATTTCAGCCGCCGCGCGTGACCGGGATCAGCGCTCCGGTAACGGCCCGCGCCGCGTCCGAGGCGAGGAAGCTGATGACGTCCGCGATCGCCTGGGGTTGAACCCAGCTTGAGAAGTCGGCGTCGGGCATGTCGGCGCGGTTTGTGGGCGTGTCGATGATGCTGGGCAGCACGGCGTTGACGGTGACTCCGGTGCCGGCAAGTTCCTCCGCCAGAGCTTCCGTCAGGCGATGGACGCCGGACTTCGAGGCGGCATAGGCGCCCATGCCCATGCCAGCCTTGATCGCCGCGCCCGCGCCAATGTTGACGATGCGGCCCGCCGAGGACTGTTTGAGCCGGGGCAGGGCGAGCTGGGTGATCGTTGCCGCCGTCGTCAGGTTCATCGCCTGCATGCGCGCCCAGCTTGCCAACGAGCCGTCTTCCAGCGTCTCCCAGGTGAAGCCGCCCGCCACATTGACCAGCACGTCGATGCCGCCATGTTCTGCCGCAACCCGGTCCAGTGCAGCGCGCGTGGCGGCCTCGTCGGTGAGATCGACACCGCCGATGTCGACCGCGCCCGCGAGCGGGTCTTTCGCCGCTGCCGCGTAGTCTATGCGGGCGACCTTGTCCCCTGCCTTGGCGAAGGCGGCGGCCACGGCCGCGCCGAGAATGCCGAAACCACCGGTGACGATAACCGAACGTGCCATGATAACTCCTCGTTTGGCGGGAGGCTAACGGCCGGGTCCGGGCGCTGCAAGGCATGGCATGCCGTCAGCGGGCAGCCAACGCCCCGTCGATGTAAGCGGCCGAGGAGGGGGGCAGGCAAAAGGCGGCCCCCCTCACAGGAGGCCGCCTCTCTAAACCCTTGCGAAGGGATGTTCTCAGAGCTGGCCGAGCATGTGATCGGCGGAGCTGACTTCGAACGCACCGGGTGCTTCGACGTTGATCTGTTCGACCACGCCATCGTTCACGACCATGGAAAAGCGCTTGCCGCGATGGCCCATGCCGAAGCCGGTGCCGTCCATCACCAGATCCAGCGCCTTCACGAAGTCGCCGTTGCCGTCCGACAGCATGGTGACATCGTTCGAGCCGGAGGCCTTGCCCCAGGCGCCCATCACGAAGGCGTCGTTGACGGCGGTGCAGGCGATTTCATCGACGCCCTTTGCCTTGAGATCGGCGGCCTTGTCGACGAAGCCCGGCAGGTGCTTGGCCGAGCAGGTGGGCGTGAAGGCGCCGGGAACCGAGAACAGCGCGACCTTGCGGCCCGCAAAGTATTCGGCGCTCTGAACCGGCTCGGGGCCGTCTGCGCCGACCTTGATCAGCTTGATGTCGGGCAGCTTGTCACCAACGGCGATGGTCATGGTTCAAATCCTCTTCATGCAAATGCATTGCGTGGGTTGCAGATATAGAGCCGCCGGACGCTGCGGCAATGTCGCAGGCTCCTTTTCGACGCTTTTCGGCGGCATAACAACGCGTTGCGTAGCGCTGGCGCAAGCGGGCATCCAATCGATGCACTCCGGCGAGAACAGCCGTTCTATCGGCTTGACGGTCATCGATTCGCATCGTAATTAGAATAAACATTCCGGTTTTATAAAGGCGCGCTTTCGCAAGGTGGCGCCGACATGGGAGAGATTGATGAGACTGGCATTCGTGCTCCTTTCGACGTCCGCAATGGCCGTTCCGATGGCCGCCCACGCGCAGGCTTCGCCGCAAGTCGCGGAAGACGCCGCAGCTCAAAATCTCGGCCAGAACCAGGGCACCGGTCTGGGCGACATCATCGTCACGGCCAACCGCACCGCCTCGGATGCCCAGGACACGCCGACCGCGCTGAACGTCTATTCGGGCGATGCCCTGCGTGATGCCGGCATCTCGTCGGTGCGCGATCTGTCGCTGATCGATCCCAGCGTGAACATCTCGCCTTCGGGCGGCGCGGCCTTCGTCGCGGTGCGCGGCATCGCCTCGACGGACGTGACCGAAATCGGCGACCCTTCGGTGCCGATCGCCCGCGACGGGTTCTACACCAACCGTCCCTTCGCGATTAACGCCTCCATGTACGACCTCGCCCGCATCGAAGTGCTGAAGGGGCCGCAGGGCACCCTGAACGGCCGTAATTCGACCGGCGGCCTCGTCAGCATCATCACCAATCGGCCGCAGTTCAAGAACGGCGGCTACGCCTCGGCGGAAGTGGGCAACTACGGCACGCTGAACGGCGAGATGGGCGCCAACCTCGCACTGACCGATACTTTCGCGATCCGCGCCTCGGGCACGATGATCACGCATGACGGCTACCGCAAGATCGCCGGTCCCTCGCGCGAGGGTGACGACGAGAACTTTGCTTCGGGCCGTATTCAGGCGCTCTACCAGTCGGGCGGCCTCTCTGCCTGGGTTTCGTACCAGCACGATTCCCGCGACGTGAACGGCGATGCCGTGCTGAACAGCACGCTCGGCGGGCCCAAGCCGGATCTCAAGAATCCGCAGTTCACCAGCAGCACTCCGATCATGACGAAGCTGGAAGGCGACCGGGTCCGCTGGGAGCTTTCCTACGCCACGGACTCGAACCTCAGCTTCACTTATGCCGGCGGGTATGACAGGCAGAACTGGCGCAACGTGCTGGACGCGACCGGCCCGGCCTATCCTTACGCCACCCGTCAGTTCCGCCAGCACGAAACCCCGAAGACCTGGAACCATGAGTTCCGCGTAGCCAATGACTCGGCTTCGAAGCTGTTCTTCCAGGCCGGCTACTTCCGGTTCGAGGAAAACAACACCGTCGATTCGGGCATCTACAACAACGATGCCACCGGAGACTTCGCGACCGGCGGCCCGCTGGAGGCGCTCGGCCAGCCCGACCGCTATTCGCTGAAGTTCGACTACAAGATCAAGACGCTGTCGCAGGCTGTGTTCGGGCAGGTGGAGTACGACCTGACCGACACGCTCGAAATCAGCCTGGGCGGTCGTTACACCTGGGACGAAAAGCGGCGCACCGGCCAGGCCGTGCTCAATCTGGCCGCGCTGGTGAACCCGTTCATCACCGCGCCGCTGATCACCACGCCGGGCAACGGCAGTCTGAAGGACAGCCAGCCGACCTGGCATGCGGGCCTGAACTTCCGGCCTCGGCCCGACACGCTGATCTATGCGAAGTACGATCGCGGCTACAAGTCGGGCGGCTTCAACTCGAACGGCAGCGCCGCCACCGTGCCCTATGACGCGGAACAGCTCGATGCTTTCGAAATCGGCACCAAGAACTCGCTGCTGGGCAACTCGCTCCAGATCAATGCCAGCGCGTTCTACTCGAACTATCGCGGCTACCAGGCCTCGCAGACGGCGCAGGCCTACCCGGACAGCAACGAAACCCTCAGCGGCATCTTCAACGTCGGCAGCGCGAAGATCTTCGGCGTGGAGGGTGAAGTGAAGGCGCTGCTGGGCGAACACACCCGCGTGGGCATCAATGGGGCTTACCTGCACACCAAGTTCGGCAGCGGTATCTCCGTCAACGACGGTGACGGCAATCCGCAGGACATCAGCGGCAATCGCCTGCCGAACTCGCCCAGCTTCACGGTCACCGCGTCGCTGGACCAGGACGTGCCGCTGTCTTCCGGCAAGATCACCGCGCATGTCGACGGGAAGTATTCGTCCAAATATTACTTCTCGGTCTTCAACCTGGAAGATGTTTCCACCGCCTCGTTCTTCCTGGCGAATGCTTCGCTCGGTTACGAACCGGATGTCGGCGGGTGGAAGGTGCAGGCCTACGTGCGCAACATCTTCGACAAGAACGTGCTCGCCTATGCGCAGCAGAACTTCAACTCGTTCATCAACAGCTACCAGTTCCAGCCGCCGCGCACTTACGGTGTGCGTGCCAGCGTCAGTTTCTGACGCGTCGAGAGTGTCATCGCAGGCCCGCGTTTCTCCTCCTTGGGCCTGCGGTAAACTGCAAGGGGCGCGGCATCGCTGCCGCGCCCCTTTTTTCGGAGAAGTTCAGCGCATTCCGCGAGGATTTCTCAGACGTCGGCCTTCAGATAGGCCAGGCACATCTTGCCGAGTTCGCGGTTCAGCTCTTTCCAGTCATGCGAATAGGCGGATTCCGCCGTGGAGCCGAGGCTCAGCTGGCGGGCCAGGGTGGCGAAGATGATCTGATAGGCAGCGTTGGCCTTGGCCTCGTGGTCCTCGCCCCCGAACGCTGCGCGATATTCCAGCATGGCCGTGATGCCCAGCGTCGCGGCGCGGTTGGCGCTTTGCTTGCCGGGCTCGGAGACGAGCGGGTCGAAGGCGGCGCGCTGCATGCTCAGGCGCAGCAGCGGGGCATGTTCGCGCAGGACTTCGGCGAAGGCCTGGACATAGCGGGGCACGAAAGTGTCGAGCGAGGTCGATTCGGCCCGCACGGTGGCCATCATCGCGTCCTCGTCCGCAGCCATGCGTTCGAGGTGGCTGGCGATCACCGCGCGAACGAGGTTCTCCTTGCTCTTGAAGCGCAAGTAGATCGACCCGATCGAGACATTGCCGTTCTGGCTCACGTCCTGGAGCGTGAACTCCTCGCTCCCGCGTTCGAGCATCAGCTTTTCGGCAGCGACCAGCATCCGTTCCAGCGACGCCTTGCTTCGCCCCTGCTGGGGTGTGCGGCTGACGGTTTCGACGGCCAGTTTTTTTTCGGAGGCGCGTGGCTTTGGACGAGTTGACATGACTGCCATAAACACATTATCGAAATCAGAACGTCAATTCTAATTTAACGGCATATCATTGCCGCGATGTTTCCTTGGGAGGGTACATGCGCTTTTCCGTATTTCTGAACGCCCGTTCGCTCGGCCCCGATCAGGACCGCAAACTGATGAAGGATCTGGAGGCGCACGCGAAGCTCGCCGCCGGTCTCGACTATGATGCGATCTTCCTGCCGGACCACCACTTCAACGGCTATATGCCGGTGGCCAGCGACAGCTTCATCTTCGCCGGCTACCTCGCCGCGCAGATGCCGCAGATGCATTTCGGCTTCTCGGTGGTCTCGGTGCCGTTGCACCACCCGGTGCGCTTTGCGGAGCGGATCAACATCCTGGACCAGCTCACCGACGGCAAGCTGCTGGTCGGCGTGGGCTCGGGCACCACGCCCGAGGAGATGATCGGCTTCGCGGTGGACTACAGGGATGCCGGCGCGATCGCGGAGAACAACCTGGCGCTGGCAGAGCAGCTCTGGGCCAAGCGGATGGACGACCCGGCGGTCGTGATCGACAACGGGCCGTACAAGGGCCGCGTGCTCCAGCGCATCACCCCGGCACCCTATACGCCGGGTCATGCCCGGCTGATGCCGGTGGCCATGAAGGAAGCCAGTTCGCGCCGCGCGGCCGAGAACGGCTGGCCGGCGTTCATCCCCGCTTTTACGCCCCCCAGGATCGGCGGCACCGAACCGTTCCTCCATGTCAAGAAGTGGTTCGACATCTACAAGGGCTTCCTGCTCGAAGCCGGGCACTCGGACGAGGTGGTGCAGGCCGCGCTCGACTGGACGACGCATACCTACCAGGTCGTCCATGTCGCGGAGAGCGACGACCAGGCGCGCGAGGAACTGGAAGTGATCCTGCGCAGCTACCAGGACGCGATCGAGCGCGAGGCCGAGTTCAACGCCCGCGCCGAAAGCGACGATGCCAACCGGAAGACCGACCGCACGCCGGATGCCCTGAGCGACGACTGGATCGGTACCTGGTGCCTCTACGGCTCGCCCGAAACGGTGGCCGAGCATTTGGCGCCCTATGCCGAACTGGGCATCGGCAACGTGCTCTGCGGCACCACCACCGGCCCGCTGACCGAGCAGCGCCTCGCCTATGGCGACCAGACGCTGCGGCTGATGGCGGAAAAGGTCATGCCGGCTTTCAAGGCGGCGGTTCCGGCCTGAGACTGAACTGACATGACGGCGCGGTGCCATAGAAGGCCGCGTTGCTTGAGGAGAATGCGATGACCGTGAATTCGCCCGCCGCGCCCCGGCGGATCGTGGGGCTTGGCGGCACTTTCCGCCAGGCGTCTTCCAGCGAGCGGATTGTGCGCGCCGTGCTGGCCGAATGTGCGGCACTGGGCGCCGAAACCGTGATGTTCGACGGGCCGGCGCTTGCCGGCCTGCCGCATTTCAACCCGGAAAAGCCGGATCGCACGCCGGATGAGCAGGCGCTGGTCGAGGCGGTGCGCGGCGCGGACGGCATCGTGATCGGCAGCCCCGGCTATCACGGCGGTTATTCCGGCCTCGTCAAGAACGCCGTCGACCTGCTGGAAGACTTGCGCAGCGATGCGCGCGTCTACTTCGACGGTCGTCCGGTCGGGCTCGTCGTCACGGCGGCGGGCTGGCAGGCTTGCGGCACCACGCTCTCGGCCATGCGCGACGTGGTTCATGCCATGCGCGGCTGGCCGACGCCGGTGGGCGTTGCCGTCAACTCGGTGGAGCAGAAGCCCTTCGCGCCGGACGGTTCGCTGGCGGACGAAAGCATCGCCCGCGCCGTGCGCGCGCAGGCCGAGCAGATCATGGGCTTCCGCATGGAGGTCGCAGCGTGAGCGGCCCCACGTTCGAAGAAGCCTGCGCGCTCACCGCAGGTGCGGCGATGTGGTCCACGCTGGCAGTGCCGGAGGCGGGGATCCCGTCTTTCACGATGTCCGATGGCCCACTGGGCATTGCCAGCGGCAAAGTGGATGAGCGCGACATCGCCTTGCTCAGCCCCTGCTCGACGCTGCTGGGCGCGACCTGGGACCGCGACCTCAACCGCCGTATCGGCGCCCTGGTCGGCAGCGAGGCCGTGGCGCGCGGCGTGGATGCGGTGCTGGCGCCCAATCTCAACCTCGCGCGCAGCCCGCTGGCGGGCCGGGCCTTCGAGTATTTCTCCGAAGATCCGGTGCTGACCGGCGTGCTCGGCGCGGAATGGGTCCTGGGCCTGCAAGCGACCGGCACTGGCTCGGTCGCCAAGCACCTGGTCTGCAATGACAGCGAAACCGCGCGGGACGAAGTGGATGTGCGCCTGGACGAGCGCACCTTGCGCGAAGTCTACCTGCTGCCGTTTCAATACGCGGTGGAGGCGGGCTGCGTGGGCCTGCTGGCGGCCTACAACAAGGTCAACGGCGCCTGGTGCTCGGAGCAGGGCCATGTCCTGACCGACGTGGTGAAGCGCGAATGGGGTTTCGATGGCCTGATCATGAGCGACTGGTTCGGCACCCATTCCAGCGAAGGCACCATCAATGCCGGGCTCGATCTGGAAATGCCGGGGCCGGCGCGGTTCATGGGCGAGAAGCTGGCAGCGGCGGTTTCCGCCGGGGCCGTCGATCCGGCCCGTATCGAGGATGCGGCCTCGCGCGTCGCCTCCGTTGCGCGGCGGGTTACTGCCGACAAGGCGCCGCCGATGCCTGCCGCCGAGGCCGAGGCCTTGCTGGTCGAGGCTGCCGCTGCCGGGTTCACTCTGCTGCGCAACGAAGGCCAGATGCTGCCGCTGGCGCCGGGATCGGTGAAGAGGCTGGCGGTGATCGGACCCAATGCCTGGGCGCCGTGTTTCCAGGGCGGTACATTCGCCAAGATCTCGATCTCGCCCGATGCGCCGACGCCGGTCGAGGCCTTGCGCCGCACTTATGGCACTTCCTGCGAGATCCTGTTCGAACCGGGCGTCGATCCGCAGCCGAACCTGCCGAACATGAGCGTCGCTCCGGCGTTCGACATCGGCGACGGTTGCGGGCGCGGGATGACGCTGGAATATTTCGCCGCGCCGGGCTGCACGGGCGATGTGCTCTCCCGAGAAACGCGCGACACCAATTCGCTGGTCTGGTTCGTCGGGGTCCACGAGCAGGCCCGGTTCGGCGAGCCGGGCTCGGTCCGCGCCAGCGGCCGCTACACCGCCACGCGCGGCGGCACCCATGTGCTGCATCTGGGATCGACCGGCGCGGCGCGCATTCTCGTCGATGGCGAGGAGGTTCTGCGCGCCGGCGGAGAGATCCCGGCGAGCGACGTGATGGGCGTGCTGAAGCGCGGCGATTCCGACTGCATCGGCATCGACCTCGCCGAGGGGCAGGAGGTGACGATTGCGATCGAGTTCTCGTGGACCGGCGGGCGCGTACAGGGCCTCTGGTACGGTCTGCGCGGTCCCGGCAGCGCCGAGGAGATGCTGCAAGCCGCCGTCGATGCCGCGCGCGGAGCAGATGCGGTGTTCCTGATCGTGGGCGAGACGTCGGACTCGAGTGTAGAGAGCAAGGACCGTCCCGATACCCTGCTGCCGGCCGAGCAGCTTCGCCTGATCGACGCGGTGACGGCGGCGAATCCGCGCACGGCGGTGATCGTCAATGTCGGCCACGCCTTCGACAGCAGCTGGGACCACAAGGCAGCGGCGCTGCTTTCAGTGTGGTATCCGGGCGAGGGCTTTGCCCGCGCGCTGGCGGACGTGCTTTCGGGCGCGCGGGAGCCGGGCGGGCGACTGCCGGTGACGATCGCGGCCGACGAGGCGGACTACCCTGCTTTCGCACTCCAGCCTGCCGCCGATGGCACGCTGACCTATTCGAAAGGGGTCCTGCCGGGCTATCGCGGTCTTCTCGCCGCAGGCAGGAAAGCGCGCCATCCGTTTGGATCGGGCATGGGCTATGCCCGTTTCGCCTGGTCCGACGCCGATGTGGAGGACGGGGTGCCTCAGCTTACCGTCACCAACCTATCGGACCGCGCGGGCAGCGATGTCGTGCAGGTCTACCGCGACGCTCCGGAGTCCGCGCTGGTGGGCTTCGTCCGCGTCGAACTGGCCGCCGGGGAGAGCCGCCGCGTGGCGGTGCCGCTGGAACCGCGCGCACTTCAGCGCTGGAGCGACGAAAGCCAGGGCTGGCAGCCGGTCGCGGAGCGTCTCTCGCTGCGCCTCGCGAGGCACTGCGAGGATGAAGGACTATGCGTCGAACTGGAGATAGCCGCGCTCGCTTGAAGCGCGGCAGGTTGAGAACAAAAGAAAAGGCCCGCCGGGAGCGATCCCGGCGGGCCTTTTCTTGTGCGACGAAGCGTCTGTCAGGCCGTGAGCGGCGTCCTGCCGCGCGTAACGCCCATGCCCAGCGCTCCGATGGCGACCACCAGCGACACCACGCCCGCGGCGACGAAGGCGCCCTGCATGGAGCCGGTCGCGCCGCTCGCCTGGTGGACGAGGATGGGCGATATGAACTGGCCGAAGAAGAACGATCCCGTCCAGATGCCCATGCCACGGCCGCGATGCTCGAAGGGAAACTTGGTCTGGGCCCAGGCGATCAGCGAGGGCACGGCCATGCCCGCGCCGGTTTGCTGGATCGCAAGGCCGACGATCATCTCGCCGGGATTGCGGGCGAGGCCGATCACCGCAAGCCCGGTGCCGAGAATGGCGAGAAAGGCGCCCAGCTGCACGCCGTTCGAGCGTCCGGAAAGGGTGCGGAACAGCAGTGCCCCGAAGATGACGAAAAGGCTTGGCAGGAAGCTCATCTTGGCCACGGCGGCCGGATCAGTGACGCCCACTTCTCCGAAGGCGATGCTGCCATTGACGATGAACACGTAGTATTGCGCGGCCGAGAACAGCGTCAGCGCGCCGACGCCCAGCGCCGCGCCGATCGGGAAGGGCGCCTTCTCGGCGGTGTCCGTTCCGGGCACTGCGTCATGCGCGGCGCGGCCCTTCGGCTCATAGAGAAAGGCCAGCATCGCGAAGTAGATCGGGAAGGCGACGAGGTAGACCAGGAACCCGCCGTTCCAGCGCACCGAGGCCACCAGCCCCGACATCAGGATCACGCCGGAAGCCAGGAACGGGCCGATCACCCCTTGCAGGAACAGCCAGTTCCGGCGGCTTTCGTTGTCCCAGTAGTCGCCGATCAGGGTGTTGACGATGGTCAGGATCCCCGCCTCGCATACCCCCAGCGCCAAGCGGCTGGCGAAGATCTGGTCCAGGTCGTCGAGGAAGAAGGGCAGGGTGCCGAACAATCCGTAGAAGAACGTGCAGATCAGCAGCAGCCGACGACGGCCGAACCTGTCCACGAACCAGCCCGCGAAAGGGGCGAGGATCGCGATCGTCAGGCCCGGCGCAGTGACCATCATCGGCACTTTGGCCGCCGCGTCCGGGTCTGTCTGGAAGTGCGCGATCATCGAGGCGACGATCGGGAACATCGAGACGATCGCGAAGATCGGAAGGAAGGCCGCGATGACGATGGTCATGCCCTGCGGCTTCATGGTGAGCTTGCTGAAGAATCGGGAAACCGGGTTCATGCCTCTCCGCCCGCGCCGCTGATCGGCGCTATATTAGAATTACTATTCGCGTTTTCCTATCGACGATTTTGATCACGGTCAATGCGATCGAAGCCCTTGACCGAACGGCCTCGATAAAATTAGAACGGTAATTATAAATTAGGCGAGAGGAAGCATGAATAGAGCGCGCCTGCGTAGGGGCATGGTAGGCGGAGGACGGTGCTCCGTCATCGGCCCGATGCACCGAATCGCCGCCGAATCGGACCGCACGATTGGCCGATCAGCGCCTTGGGTGAGAGCATGAGCGGCGCGCGAAAAGGCTGGAACCGCCGCGAATTCGCGGGCGGCGCGGCGCTGCTGGCTTTGGCGCTGGGTATTCCGGTGGCGGGGGTGAGGCTTACCGATCTCGACAGCGCGGAACTGCCGAGCGACCGCCAGCGCAGGCTGATCGCCGAAGTATCGGACCTGGTGATCCCGCGTACCGACACGCCGGGGGCGATGGACGTGGGCGTTGGTGATTTCGTGGTGCTGGCGCTTGCCCACGGGCTTTCGGGCACGCGTGCGCCGATGGCCTCGGGCATGGTCACGGCGGCGCTTGAACCTTTCCGCCGCCGCGACGGATCTCTGCGCCATCTGCCGTGGCTGGAGCATGCTCTCGACCGGGCGGCAGGCGGCGACTTCCTGCGCCACGGCACGGCCGAGCGCTCGCGACTGCTGGCCGCGCTCGATGCAGAGGCTTTCGCGCAAGGTGCGGCGTTCTCTCCGTGGACCGCTCTGAAGGGGCTGATCCTCACCGGCTATTACACCAGCGAAGCGGGCGGATCGCAGGAGCTTCGCTACGAACTCGTCCCCGGCAAGTGGGAATGGGACATCCCGATGACGCCGGAGATGCGCGCATTTTCCAGCGACTGGACCGCAGTGGATTTCGGCTGACAATGACCAATAACACGCAATTCGACGCGATCGTCGTCGGCTCCGGCATCACCGGCGGCTGGGCGGCCAAGGAACTGACCGAGGCGGGGCTGACCGTGCTCATGATCGAGCGCGGCCGCAATATCGAGCACCAGACCGGCTACGACACCGAACTCAAGGCACCGTGGGAAATGCCGTTCCGCGGGCAAGGCGATGCCGAGCTATATGCGCGGGAATACCCGGTGCAGATGCTCAACCGGCATTTCAACGAATTCACCGAAGGCCACTTCGTCAACGATGCCGATCAGCCCTATCAGAAGGCGCCGGGCAAGGATTTCGACTGGTTCCGTTCCTACCAGTTGGGCGGGCGCTCGCTGACCTGGGGACGGCAGTGCTATCGCTGGTCGGACTACGATTTCGATGCCAACAGGCGCGACGGCTTCGGCACCGACTGGCCGATCCGCTATGCCGACCTTGCGCCCTGGTATGACAAGGTGGAGGAATTCGTCGGCGTCTCGGGCGCGGCGGAGGGGCTGGCGCAGCTTCCGGACGGGCGCTTCCTGCCGCCGATGGAACTGAACTGCGTCGAGCAGGCTGCTCGCGAGCGGATCCGGGCAAAGTACCCGGACCGGGTGATGACCATCGGCCGCACCGCCAATCTCACGGAAGCCCGCCCGGAGCAGGGCCGCGCCCATTGCCAATACCGCAGCATCTGCGCGCGCGGCTGTTCCTATGGCGCCTACTTCTCGACGCAATCGGCGACGCTGCCGGCGGCGAAGAAGACCGGGCGGCTCAAGGTCGTCACCGATGCCCAGGTTCACAAGGTGGACTACGACGCGAAAACCGGCCGCGTCACCGGCGTACGCTGGATCGACACCGCAACGGGCGAGCACAAGGTGGCCCGCGCGCGCGTGGTCTTCCTCAATGCGGGGGCGTTCAACTCGGTCCACCTGATGCTGAATTCCGCGAATGAGGCGATGCCGCAGGGTCTTGCCAATTCCAGCGGGGTGCTGGGCACGCATATCATGGACCATGCCAATACGATGGCGGCCATGGCGGTCATGCCGGGCTTCGAAGGGCGGACCAGCTTCGGCAACCGGCCCACCGGCATCGTCATCCCGCGCTTCCGCAATCTCGATACGCTGGACGGAGAGGGCTTCACGCGCGGCTATTCGTTCCAGGGCGGCGCGCTCCAGGGCACCTGGACGCGCGGCAAGCGCATGGGCGGCATCGGCAAGGACTACAAGGAAGAGCTGCACCAGATCGGACCCTGGACGATGGTGCTGGTCGTCTTCGCGGATTCGATGCCGCGCGCAAGCAACCGCCTGACCCTGAGCAAGCGCACCGACCCGCGCGGCGTGCGCCAGCTCGAGATCGCCTTCGAGCACGGCAAGGAGGAGATGGCCGCGCTCGCCGATGCCCACCGCGAGGCGACGGCGATGCTCACCGAAGCGGGCGGACACGTCATCATGGGCTTCGACAAGCCGGGCCACGGCGGGACTTCGATCCACGAAATGGGCGGCGCGCGGATGGGGTGGGATCCCGGAACGTCCGTGCTCAACCGCCACAGCCAGGCGCACGACATCCCCAACCTGTTCGTCACCGATGGTGCGCAGATGAGTTCCTCGGCCTGCCAGAACCCGTCGCTGACCTACATGGCACTCACCGCGCGTGCCTGCGCGACGGCGGTCTCGATGCTCAAGGAAGGCGTGATTTGACCGCATCGGCGTCGCGGGCGCTCGCCGTGAAACTGACCGAGCGGCAGAAGTCGCTGGCCTACCTGACGCTGATGGTGGCGCTGGTGCTGGAGATCGTCGACGTCACCATCGTCAATACCGCGCTGCCGGTGATCGAGCGCGATTTCGGCGCGGCGGCGGCGCAGGCGCAGTGGGTGGCGGCGGGCTATTCGCTGGCCTTCGCGCTTCTGCTGATGCTGGGCGGGCGGCTGGGCGATGCCTTCGGCTACAATCGCCTGTTCATCGGCGGCGTGTCGGGTTTCACCTTCGCCTCGCTGCTCTGCGGCCTCTCGGGCACGCCGGACCAGCTGATTGCCGCGCGCGTGTTGCAGGGCGGGGCCGGGGCGATGATGGCGCCGCAGGTCATGGCGCTGATCCAGGTGCTGTTCGAACCGCTGGAGCGCGTCGCCAAGCTGGCCTGGGTCGGCGTGATCGGCGGGCTTTCGGCCATCTGCGGACCGATCATCGGCGGCGTGCTGATCCATGCGAACCCGTTCGATCTCGGCTGGCGCAGCGTGTTCCTGATCAATGTGCCGGTGGGCGTGGCGGCGGTGATCGTGGCCTGGCGCCTGCTGCCCGCCACGCGCTCGCCTTCGGCGCGGGGGGTAGACGGCGGGGGAACCCTGCTGTTCGCAGCATCGATGGCCGCGCTGCTCTATCCGCTAGTGCGCGGGCATGACCTTGGTTGGCAGCCCTGGCACATTGCCCTGCTGCTGGCCGCTCCGGTCCTGCTGGCGCTGGCCTGGCGGCGGACCTGCCGGCGCGCGGAGGCGGGCGCACCGGCGCTGTTCTCGCCGGAACTCTTCCGGCAGCGGCAATTCCCGCTTGGCCTGGCCATCGCGCTGGCCTTCGGCGCGGCGACGGGCGGGTTCCTGTTCGTCTTCGCGTTCGGTGCGCAGAAGCTGCTCGGCTTTTCGCCATTGGAAACCGGGCTGCTGCACATTCCCTTCAGCGCCGGCGTGATGCTGGGCATCGCCTTCCTCGGTCGCAAGCTGGTGACGAGTCACGGCAAATGGGTGCTCGTCGGCGGAATCGTGCTGATGGCGCTGTTCGCCGGGGGGACGCTGGCCTGGATCGAGACCGCCGTTTCGTTCTGGTGGGCGGTGCCTTGCCTGGCGCTGGCGGGAACGGGCATGGGCATGACCAGTGGGCCCTTGACCCCGGTGATACTGGCGCGCGTGGATCGCAGCCATGCGGGCGCGGCGAGCGGGCTGATCAAGACGGTGCAGGAACTGGGCATGGCGCTGGGCATCGCGGTGGTGGGGACGGCCTTCTTCGCCGGTGCCGCGACAGGCGATCCGGGCGCCGTCTTCCCGGCCATCGCGGCGATCGAGGGGTTGATGCTGATCTGCTTGGTCCTTGCCTTGCGGCTTCCGGCGCCGCTGTTCCCAGAGCAGGACACTTGACTGGAATCATCGTTCTATTTAGAGCTTGATCCGAGCCTGGTAGCGGGGTTTCTCCGCTTGGGAAGTGGGCGCGGCATGATCCTGCCGTGCCTTCATGCTGCGGGCCGCTTTGTCCTTCGGGACGACCCTTTCGGGGGCGGCGGCGCAGCATATTCACGAATTGCGCGCCGCTCCTGAGCATGGCCGGGAGAAGCCGATGTCCGACTATGTGCGCAATCTCTGGTATCTGGCCGCCTGGGATCATGAAGTCCCCGAAGCGGGCATGTTGTCCCGCAGGCTGCTCGACGAGACGTGGCTGATCGCCAACCTATCCGATGGGACATATGCCATGCTGGCGGACCGTTGCCCGCATCGCTTCGTGCCCCTGAGCAAGGGGCGGCTGCAAGGCGACGTGATCCACTGCCCCTACCACGGGCTCGGCTTCGACCGGACGGGGGCCTGCGTCCACAATCCCTTTCCCGCGCCGCCGCCCGCGCATGTTCGCGCTCGGGCGATGCCGCTGGTGCACCGGCATCGCGGCCTGTGGTTCTGGCCGGGCGATCCGGAACGTGCCGACCCGGCGCTGATCCCGGACTTCGCATTCGTAGAGCGCGAAGGCATGCAGCGCAGCCGCCTCGTCATCCAGGGGCATTACGAATTGGTGACGGACAACCTCATGGACCTGACCCATGCCGAATTCCTGCACGTTACCAGCTTCGGCGTGAACGGATCGATCTTCATGGGCCGCCAGTCGGTGGTAGCCGACGAGAGCGGGGCGATCTGGAACAACTGGGACATGGAGGCAGTCAACCCGCCGATGTGGGCGGCGCCGATGCTGGGTCAGGGCGATCGGGTCGACCAATGGCTGCATATGCGCTGGCACGCACCCGCCGCCATGGCGCTGACGGTGGGCCTCGCCAGAGCCGGCACCCGGCGCACGGAGATGGTGGTGCCGCAGATGGTCAATCCGCACATCATCACCCCAGAGACGCGAACCAGCAGCCACTACTTCTACGATCACGAGGCCACGCCGGAAGCCGAGGCGCTCGCACGGCAGGTTTTCGTCGAGGAGGACGAGCCGATGATCGAGGCGGCGCAGGCGGCGCTGGGCGACCGGGATTTCTGGGAGGCCCGCCCGGCGATCCTGGAAACCGATGCCGGGGCCATTCGCGCCCGGCGTCGCCTGATGCAGCTACGCCGGGCGGAAACGGTGGTGGCGGCCTGACGCAAAAAGGGCGGCGTGCCCCCGCGCGCCGCCCTTCCTTGGCAGGCCCTGTCCGCTCTCAGAGCGAGACGGTCTTGCTGTCGGTATTTATCGAGGGGAAGGGCAGGTACGACACGCGGAGCTGCTGGAGCAGCGCCAGCGCGTGCTCGCCGCTGGGGAAGCCGCCTTCGCGATCGACCAGGATGGTGGCGGGGGCACCGAAGGGCCAGCGGCGATCGTAGGCGGTCTCCATCTGGTCCAGAGTCAGCGGCCCCTTGCCCTCGTCGAAGCGCACCGCTTCACGCGGGAGCGGCTCGCCGTCGATGGACACGTCCAGTTTTTCGATCATCGAGAGACCGAGGCCACGATAATACCCGAGCCTGGCTTCGAACGCGAAGCCGGTGGGGGCCTCGGCCGGGCCGATGTTGCGCAGCGTGGCTGCGTCGATCAGGTACTTGTCGAACATCAGGCGATCTCCCGTTCCGCTTCGGCCCCGGCGATGAGGCGCTCGAACATCACATGCTGGCGGCGAACCTGCTCGCGGCTGTCGACCGGCATCACGTCCTGGATCCAGCGGTTGCCTTCGTACTCGCTGGAGAGCGTGCCTTCCCAACCGCACTTCACCAGTTCCGGGATCACCTCTTCATAGGCGATCGTGGGGTCGGTGCAGTCCTCGGTCATGCCGTAGAACTTGGCCTGGATGTGGCGGAAGTAGGGGGCATAGTCCTTGATCCGCTTCGGGTTGGCATAAGGGGCGTGACGCAGGGTTTCGGCCATGGCGATCTCTGCCTTGTTGCCGCCCATCTTCACCGCGACCTCGTAGATCGTGTATTCGCACATGATCTTCTGCTCATGCTGGTCGACGATGAACTGCGCCACTTCCGGTCGCGCGCCCTGGCGTTCGAAGCGGGCGCGGAACTCGGGCGGGTAGTGCTTCATGAACACGCCCATGTCGGGCAGGATGCCGAGGTGCCGCGTGCCCAGCCGGTCAGCCACGTCGATCGTGCGCAGGATCCAGGCATGTTCGAGATGCCAGGGCGCGTGGACTTCCACGCCCATGTGGACGTCGAGTTCCTCGGCATAAGGCACGCACTTTTCCAGGATGTCGGGCCGCACGAAGATGAGCACGCGCATGTTGCGGATGCCCAGCCGGTTGCAGAGCACCAGATCGCGCCGGATGCTGTCGACCTGCTCCTCGTCGGAAAGCGTCTCGCCCTTGCGCAGCTTGGTGTCGAGGAACATGTCGTAGCAGGTGAAGTGGGCGCCGTGGCGGGCAAGCATGTCCTGCCAGCGTGCCACTTCGGCGTCATCGATATGGGGGAACGCGGGCATGTTCTGCTCGGGCAGGATTTCGATGCCTTTCGCACCGATGGACGCGCCGAAGGCTATGCAGTCCTCGACCGTCATCTGCCCCAGGAACATCTCTTCCTGGAAGCTGTAGAGGCTGATGCCCCGTTGGATTTTCGACATTGGTTCCTCTCCCGCGCAGGGCCAAACCCTGCTCAACAGTATTAGAATTTCAATTCCTGTTTTAGCAATGCAACAAGGGCTGTCAATCGGCGGGAGCACGATTCAGGGCGGGTGCGTCAGCCTTGCGGCGAGATGACGATGACGCGATCGGCCAGCCGGTCCACTTCGGCGCGGTCGTGGCTGACATAGAGGATCGGCAGCGACAGTTCGTCGCGGATGCGCTCGATCACGGAGAGGATGTCCTCGCGCCTTTCCGCATCGAGGGAGGCGAGCGGCTCGTCCATCAGCAGGAAGCGCGGGCCGGAAAGCAGGGCGCGGCCGATCGCCACGCGCTGCGCCTCGCCTCCGGACAGCGTGGCGGGCCGGCGGTCCAGCAGGTGGCCGATGCCGAGGAAGCCGAGCGCGGTGTCGAGGTCCATCCAGCGCTGTTCGGCAGGGGCGAGGTGCCAGCCGTAGAGCAGGTTGTCGCGCACGGACTTGTGCGGGAACAGGCGCAAGTCCTGGAACACGTAGCCGCAGCGGCGCTGCTCCGGGCGGAGGTCGATGCGGCGCGCCTTGTCGAACAGCACGGTGCCTTCGACGTGGATATGGCCGTCACCGGGCCGCGCCAGGCCGGCGATGGCATCCAGGAGCGAGGTCTTGCCCGCGCCCGACGGGCCGAACAGAGCGGTCAGCCCGCCCTTCTCGGTCTGGAAGGCATAGTCGAGCCGGAGCTTGCCACGCCTCAGCGAAATCGCGACGTCAAAGGGCATGGTGCGCGCTTCCCGGCCCGCTGCGGCCGTGTTGGCTGCGCCGGGCGAGCCACTCGGAAGCGACGAGCGCCGTGACCGAAACCAGGATCGACAGCACGGCGAGCCGCGTCACCTGCCATTCGGAGCCCGGTATCTGGAGCGCGCTGTAGATCGCCAGCGGCAGAGTCTGCGTTTCGCCGGGGATGTTGGAGGCGAACGTGATCGTCGCCCCGAACTCGCCGATCGAGCGGGCAAGGCCGAGGACGAGTCCCGCTAGCACCCCCGGCATCGCCAGCGGGAGGGTAACGGTCATGAAAGTCCGCCAACGTCCGGCGCCAAGGGAACGGGCGGCGCTTTCAAGGCGGCGATCCACCGCCTCGATGGAGAGGCGCATGGCGCGAACCATCAGCGGCAGCGCCATGACGGCGGCGGCCAGCGCGGCGCCGGTCCAGCGGAAGATGAAGGTGAGCCCCAGCCAGTCCGCCAGGAACCGGCCCAGCGGTCCATTGGTGCCGAAGGCGATCAGCAGGAGCCAGCCGGTGACGACGGGCGGCAATACCAGCGGCAGGTGGACCATCGCATCGAGCAGCACCTTGCCGGGAAAGCGCCAGCGCGCCAGCACCCAGGCGAGAGCGAAGGCGACGGGCAGCGCGGCGGCCATGGCCACGCCGCTGACCTTCAGCGACAGGACCAGCACCTGCCACTCCTCCAGGGTGAGCCCCGTCATGGCCGCTGGTCGATCAGCGCGTGCCGAAGCCGAAGCGGCGGAACACGGCCTTGCCCTGCGCGGAAATCAGGAAGCGGCGGAAACCTTCGGCGTCCTTGTGGCGCGAGGCGGCGAGCAGGGCGACCGGGTAGCTGATCGGATCGTGCGACGCGGCGGGGAAGGTATCGACCACGCGCACGCCGGGCTCGGCGCGGGCGTCGGTCAGGTAGACCACGCCCAGCGGTGCGGCGCCGCGGCTGACGAGGGCGAGGGCGGCCCGCACGTTCTCGGCCGGGGCGAGCTTGCCCTGCACCGAAGGCCAGACTTTCAGCCGCGTCAGCGCCTGCTTGGCATAGACCCCGGCCGGCACGGCGTTGGGGTCGGCAACGGCCAGCCGGTTCGGACCCAGCGCGGCGGCAAGGCGAAAGCCGGGCGCGATCTTCAGGCGAACGGGCTTGTTCGCCGGGGCAATCAGCACGAGGCTGTTGGTCAGGAACGACACGCGGGTTTTCGGACGAAGCAGGCCCTTCGACTGCACCTCGTCCATCCACGGTTCGTCGGCCGAGACGAAGATGTCCGCCGGAGCGCCCGCTTCGATCTGGCGGGCGAGGGCGGAGGATCCGGCGAAGGAGATCCTGGGGCGCGGATGGCCCTTGGCGGCCCATGCATCGGCGGCGGCGTTCATCGATTCCTGAAGACTTGCGGCGGCCAGTACCAGCGGGCCGGACTGCGCGGCGGCGGGTTGGACCAGTGCCGTGAACGCCAGGATCAGCGATGTGACGAAGGCAAGCAGCCGGCGCATTTCGGGAAGTCTCCGGAGGATCATTGTATTCGATCGTATATGGCTTGCTCGAAGCATTGCAAGGCGTTGTGCGGGCGAACCGGCCGCTGCAAGAGGCTATGGGCAAGGCGAAAGGAAGGTGTTAGCATCCCGATTCTGCGGGAAGGTTCGGCGGTAACGCCGGCGACGTTACGCCAAAAGGCGAACGGATAAGGGCCGCGCAAAAGGGGATGTTGTGAATGAACGTCGTTGACGAAGGTATCATGCTTTTCGAACGTCGCGGAGAAGGCTTCGCCGGGCTGCGCCACGGAATCAGTTCAAATCTCGTCTATGCTGCGCAAAGCGGCAGGCTCGGCAATCCGGAGCATGACGCGCGCGGCCTGATGATCGCCGTCGCGCTCTGCGCCTGCTGCTGGATGGGCCTGGGATACTTCCTGCTGACCTGACGCAGCGATCGGCGCCACCTTCTGGCGGCGCCCGTCAACTCCCAGATTCAACTGCCCAGGAAGTCTTTCACGTCGCCCATGAAGCGGTCGAACTGGTCGTGATGGAGCCAGTGTCCGGCGTTCTCGTACTCGATCAGGCGGGCGGTCGAGAAATAGTCGATGCGGCCGTCTTCCGCCGGGCTCTGCGCGAAGCTGTTCTTGCCCCAGAGCATCAGCATCGGGCAGGTGATCGCCTGCCATAGCGCGACCACGTCCGCTGTCGGCAGGTCGGAAGCGGACCAGACGTTGACGTAATTGTCGAACTTCCAGCTCCAGGTGCCGTCCTCGTTCCGGCTGGCACCGTGGATGGTGAGGTGGCGAGCCTGTTCCTCGGTCAGGAACGAGTTTTCCTCCTTCATGCGCTGGTAGGCATCCTTGCGGGTCGCGTACTTGCGCGGTGCGCGGCCGGCGGCGCGGCGCTTGTCCTCTACCCACTGCCGCAGCCGATCGCCCACACCGCGCTCCTCCATCTGGCGGCGGATGTGCGGGGGCGGGCCGAGTCCCTCGATATTGACGAACTTCGCCACTTTCTCCGGGAACAGCCCTGTGAAGCGGGTGGCGATGTTGCCGCCCAGCGAATGCGCGACGATCGTCACTTGCTCATGCCCCAGCGTGTGGATGAGCTGCGCGAAATCGTAGAGGAAGGCGTCCATGCCGTAGTGCCCCTCGGGCGACCATTCGGAATCGCCATGCCCGCGCAGGTCCGGGCAGATCACATGCCAGTCGTGCCGCAGTTCCTCGGCCACCCAATCCCAGCTTCGACAATGATCGCGGCCGCCGTGCTGGAGGATCAGCGGCGGGGCGTCCGGATTGCCCCAGTCGACATAGTTGAGCCGCAGGCGCTGCGATATGAAACGGTTCGAGGTAGGTCCGAGCTGGCTTTTCATGGCGGAACCGTGATCCGCCGCGCGATGGACGTCAATGGAGGGCTAGCTTGATTTTGCGGGGATCAAGTATTTCCTTATGCCGCGCACCGCTTGGCAAACCGGGGTGCTTGGCCCTATCTCGCGCCCCAACGATATTCGACAGATTCACGCCGGAGGTACACATGGCGACGACGCACAAGACCCGCATGCTCATCATCGGCTCCGGCCCCGCAGGCCTTTCGGCCGCGATCTACGGCGCGCGCGCCGGGATGGAGCCGATCGTGGTGCAGGGTCTTCAGCCCGGCGGCCAGCTGACCATCACCACCGACGTCGAGAACTATCCCGGTTTCCGCGAAGTCATCCAGGGCCCCTGGCTGATGCAGGAGATGGAGGCCCAGGCCGTCCACGTCGGCACGCGCATGATGTACGACATCATCACCTCGGTCGATCTGACCGGCCCGGTGTTCACCGCCACCAGCGATTCGGGCGACATCTATGAAGGTGACACCCTGGTGATCGCCACCGGCGCGCAGGCGCAGTGGCTGGGCGTGCCCGGTGAGCAGGAACTCTCGGGCAAGGGCGTTTCGGCCTGCGCCACTTGCGACGGGTTCTTCTATCGCGGCAAGAAGGTCGTGGTGATCGGCGGCGGCAATACCGCGGTCGAGGAAGCGCTGTACCTCACCAACCACTCCGACGAAGTGACCCTGATCCACCGCCGCGACACCCTGCGCGCCGAGAAGATCCTCCAGGACCGCCTCTTCGCCAATCCCAAGATCAAGGTCGTGTGGGACAAGCGGGTGGAGCGCTTCATGGAAGGCGAGGACGGCGGCTTGCGCGCGCTGGCGCTGATCGACACCAAGACCGGCGAACAGAGCGAAATCCTTACCGACGGCGCCTTCGTGGCCATCGGCCATGCGCCCGCGACCGAACTGTTCAAGGGCAAGCTCGCCATGGACGAGACCGGCTATCTGCTGGTCGAGCCCGGCACGCCCAAGACCGCCATTCCCGGCGTCTTCGCCTGCGGCGACGTGATGGACCATGTTTATCGCCAGGCGATCACTGCTGCGGGCACCGGCTGCATGGCGGCGCTCGATGCCGAGCGTTACCTCGCCCACCGTGACTTCGCCGAGGCGGCTAAGGTCGAGGCCTGATTTTCAGGAAGATAAGGGATTCTGGGGGCTGAGCCCCCAGACCCGCGAAACGTCCGCGTTGCGCGGGCAGGTGAACTACGCCTTGTTCAACAGGCCCAGCACTTGCGCGAGCAGCCATTCCTGGGCTGCGAGTTCCACGTAGCTGTGCGTGGCTTCCGGGCAGCGCCGCAGCCGCGCATCGGCCCTGTCCCAGTTCGCCAGGAAGGCTTGCCCCGTCCGGTCGCGCTCGGCAACGAGCAAGCGCACCTCGCCTGAAAACGCGGCAAGGCCCTGGGCGATCTCCCGTGCCAGGCCCAGGGTCTCCGCGGGGGCAGGGCGCATCGCGGCAAGCAGGCTGCGGGCCAGCCCGCCGATTGCGACTTTGCCGGTGAGCAGGCGCTTGATGGCTGCCGGATCGCCCAGACGGCGGCGATAATGGTCGCGCACCACTTCGGCCGGCGCCTCTTCCGCACCGCCTTCGATGGTCCAGGGATTGGACAATACTAGCGCATCCAACCCGGCCCCTTCGGCCAGCATCAGCGCGCTGGCGGCATCGCAGTTTCCGAACCCCACGACGCGGCGGACCTGCGGGCATTCCCTGCGCAGGGCTGAGAGAGCGGCGCGGATATCCGGCCCACCCGAACGGAAGCCGCCGTTTTCGCCCTCGCTGTCGCCCACGCCGCGCCGATCGAAGCGCAGGACGGGGAACCCTGCGTCAGCGACAAGGGCGGCGAGGCGGGCCTGTCCGTTCCAGGCGCCGGCGCGTGTTTCGTTCCCGCCGGAAACCAGCAGGAGGGCCGCGTCGCCGGGCGCGTCGTCCAGCGTGGCGACGAGCCGTGCGCTTTCGCAGGAAAAGACGAAATGCCGCCGCGTCATGGGCGCATCGCCTCTGCCAGCAATACCGCAAGAGCATCGGCCTGCGCCGCGTCCTCGTCCGGCTCGGCGCGAAGCCAGAGGCCGCTGCCGCCGATTCGGTCCTGCGGGATGACATGGGCGCCGGGGCCGGGTTGGCGGTTTTCGAGATCGCGAAACAGGCCGCTGCCGAGCGGGTATCCGGCCAGCACTATACCCTCTGACCGCGCCCGCTCCGTCAGCATCTCCCGGCTTTCCTCAAGCCCCGCCTCGCGGCTGGCGAGCATTCGGGCGCGAAGCATTCCGCGCAGGATCTGCGCGCCCTTGAGCGGCGCATAGTGGAAGGCGGGAAGGTCTGGCGTGAACAGGCACCCGCCGCGTATGCCCAGCACATGCGTTGCCGCGAACCGGTGCGCGGCTGCCGCCATGGCCTCGCCCCACAGGCGTGCGTCCTGAGTTTCCAGCGGAAGCAGGCTTTCGTTCGTGCCGGGAAAGTCTGGCAGGACACTGTCGATACCCGCCCGGTCGAGCCGCCGCATCACCTCGACGGTGAAACGGCGCAGGCGATTGGCTTCGTCGAACAGGGCGGGGACGATCAGCAGGCGGCATGGACGCGCGGCATCGCGCACGCCTCTGGAGAGGCCACTGGACACGAGCGCCATTTCCTCACCCGCGTCTTCACCGGGTAGCGACCAGCGCGCGGGGGTCATGTCCTGATCCCCGCCGATCCGATCGCACACCGAAGAATCACGCGGGCGCGCGTTTGGCTTTCGCGAATTCGAGCAGGCCGCCGAAGGTCTCCAGCATCTCGCCGTCGATCTCGTCGTCCTCGATGATGATGTCCAGCCGGTCTTCCAGCTCGGTCAGCAGGCCGGCGACCGCCATCGAATCCAGCTCGGGCAGGTGCCCGAACAGGCCGGTATCGGCATCGAACGTCTCGGCCTGACCCTGCTTGAGGCCCAGCACGTCCGTCAGGATGCGGCGCAGCAGCAGGTCGGTATCGTCTTGCATGGCCCCTCTCTTCGGGCATTTTCACAACCTCCGCGCCTCTAGCCGGGCTTCGCAGTCGCGGCAAGATATTGTGCGCCCTTGCGCAGGGCATCATGCGCGAGCAACGGCCAGTTTCGTGGAGACCAGGGCCGGAGCATGTCCAGCCTGTATCGCGGTCGCACAATTTCCATCCAGTCGCGCTTGTAGGAATCGTCGCCGGCGCCGAAGTCGACCAGTCCGACCTTGTCCACATCGATGACATGGCGAAACAGCGCCGCGCTCAGCACCGAGCCGGGCGAGAGCGGTTTGGCGGCCTCCCGGTGCGCCAGCTTGTGGATCCAGGCCGTGCTGCCCTCCACGGTCCACATCTGCGCGGCCACCGGTTCGCCTTCGGCCAGCGCAATTCCCAGCCGAAGCCGCCCGGCGGAGCCTTCCGCCTTTGCAAAGTCACGCAGGAACGCGGGGCTGCCTTCCTCCGGCTTCCAGCTTTCGGAATAGATCGATTCGTAGGCGCGCCAGACATCCTCGTCGAAACGGTCGAGCACGCGGGTGTCCAGTTTGCCGGCCTTGCGTTTCAGCGTGGTGCGCAGCTTGCCGGGCCGCGAAGCAAGGTACTCTGCGTAGCTGCGACCGCTGACGGGCAGGATGTGGTTCGTATCGCAGGTGCTGCGCCGGACCAGCCACCCGGCGGCGCGAAAGGCGGTTTCCAGCCGCGTGGCGCTGCGATCCTCGTTCGGAACGCCGGAAAGCGTCACGCGGCGGACCTTGCCAGCCAGATCTTCGGCCAAGGCACGAAGCAGGACGTCGGACCCGGAGGCAAGGGGGCGATACCGGAAGGTGTACCAATTGGACAAGGCGTGAAGATGGCCGCGACCGTCCTGCAGCGGCAGCACGGCCATGTCGTCTCCCTCGCGCGCCACGGCGATCAGTGGTGCCAGCCCGCAATGCTCGGCCAGCCCCTCGAACCACGCCAGCCGGTCGAAAGGCGCGCGCTGGTTGCTCTCGGAAAGCCACGCCGCTAGCTGGCCATCCGATTGCACTTGCTTAAGATCGCGGTGATAATCGATCCTCGTCACGTTCCTTCGAACCCCCTTTGCGGAGCCTCCCTCGCCATGATCCTGCCGCTCGACCATCTCGCCCTGTGCGGAGAGGATTCGGCCGAGGCGCTCGTGCTGCGCGGAGAAGTGCTGGACTACAAGGCCTTAAGATCGCGTGTCTCCCGTCTTGCGGCCTGGCTCGGACGTGCGGTGCCGGAAAAGGGCGCGCGGGTGGCGTCGTGGGCGGCCAAGGGCGAACTGACCTGCCTGCTGCCGCTGGCCGCCGCGCGCGCGGGGCTGGTGCATGTGCCGGTCAATCCCTTGCTCAAGCATGCGCAAGTCGCGCATATCCTGGCCGATAGCGGCGCGGCCCTGCTGATCGGCACGCCCTCGCGGATGGCCTCGCTGCAAGCGGGGGACGTGCCTTCGGCATGTCGCCAGATCGACGAAGGCGCGGCGCTGGCCGAGGCGGAAGCGCTTGGCGGAGAGATGCCGCCCTCGCAGGCCGATCCCGAGGAACTGGCCGCGATTCTCTATACCAGCGGCTCCACCGGGCGCCCCAAGGGAGTGATGCTCAGCCATGCGAACATGTGGCTGGGGGCGGAGAGCGTTGCCGACTATCTCGGCCTCGCGCCGGACGACCGCGTGCTGGCGGTGCTGCCGCTCTCGTTCGACTATGGGCAGAACCAGCTGCTTTCCACATGGCATGCCGGCGGCTGCGTCGTCCCGCTGGACTACCTGATGCCGCGCGACGTGATGAAGGCGGTGGACCGCCATGCCATCACCACGCTCGCCGCCGTTCCGCCGCTGTGGGTGCAGGTCTGCGAGCTGGACTGGCCGCCCGAGGTGGCCGCGAACCTGCGCCGCCTCACCAATAGCGGCGGTGCGCTGACGGTGGACCTCGTCCGCAGGATGCGCGCGCTGTTCCCCAGGGCGCGGCTCTTCGCCATGTATGGCCTGACCGAGGCGTTCCGTTCGACCTACCTCGATCCCGCGCTGATCGATAGGCACCCGACCTCGATGGGCAGGGCGATACCCCATGCCGAAGTGCTGGTGGTCAACGATGCGGGGGAGATCGCCGCCGATGATGAGGAAGGCGAATTGGTCCACTGCGGTCCGCTGGTCGCGCAGGGCTATTGGCAGGACGCCGAGCGAACGGCCGAGCGCTATCGGCCTGCGCCCGCCGGGTCGCGCTATGGGGGCATGGCGGTCTGGTCGGGCGACCGGGTGCGGCGTGACCGGGAAGGATTGCTCCATTTCGTCGGGCGCCGCGATGCCATGATCAAGAGCGCGGGCAACCGCATCAGTCCGCAGGAGGTGGAGGAAGCGGCGCTGGCCACCGGCCTCGTGGTCGAAGCGGCGGCGCTGGGCGTGTCGGATGCGCGGCTGGGGCAGGCGGTCCATCTGGTGGTTCGTGCCGCGCGCGGGATCGTAGAGGCGGAGGAAGAATTGCCGCGTAAACTCATGCAGGAACTGCCGAATTTCATGCAGCCAAAAGTGATTCACTGGCGCGCGTCGATGCCGATCGGGCCCAATGGCAAGATCGATCGCACCGGGCTTGCAGCCGAACTGGCCGCGGAGATGGGGGCATGAAGCCGCTCGGTCCGATCCCGGCCGGTTTCATGGCCATCGACGGCGTTCTCGCGATCGGCGGCAGGCCGGTGGCGGCGTGGGTGGAGGAGGCCGGCGATACCCCGCTGTTCCTCTACGAATCCGGCCGCATCCGCAGCAGGGTGGCGGAACTGCGCGCCGCCATGCCCGAGCGGCTGGCGCTGCACTATGCGGTCAAGGCCAACCCGTTTCCGCCCCTGCTGGGCTTGATGAACGGCCTGGTCGATGGCTTCGACATCGCGTCGGGCGGCGAACTGGCGATCGTGCGCGAAGCGGGCATCGATCCCGCGCTCGTCAGCTTCGCCGGGCCGGGCAAGCGCGACCGCGAACTGGAGGCGGCGATCCGCGCGGGCGTGACGCTCAACCTCGAATCGGAGGCCGAGGCCCATCGCGCCATCGCCATTGCTGAAAGGCTCGGAATCACGCCGCGCCTCGCCATCCGGGTCAATCCGGATTTCGACCTCAAGGGGTCGGGCATGAAGATGGGCGGCGGCGCGAAGCCCTTCGGCATCGATGCGGAACGTGTGCCCGAACTGGTCCGCCATATCGTGGCCAGCGGCGCGGAATGGCGCGGATTCCATATCTTCGCCGGCAGCCAGGCGCTGGATGCCGAGGCGATCGCGGAAACGCAGGGGCAGGCGCTCGACCTGGCGGCGCGGCTGGCGCTGCAAAGCGGCGCGGCGCTGCCGCATTGCAACCTGGGAGGGGGGCTGGGCATCCCCTATTTCCCGGGCGACACGCCGGTCGATCTTCCGCTGGTGGGCGAGCGCCTGGCGGCACGCTTCGAAAACCTGCCCGACATCTTGCAGGACACGGCGTTCTGCATCGAACTGGGCCGCTATCTGGTTGGCGAAGCGGGCGTCTACGTCGCGCGGGTGATCGACCGCAAGGAGAGCCATGGCGAGGTTTTCCTCGTCACCGACGGGGGGCTTCATCACCAGTTGGCCGCCTCGGGCAACTTCGGCACGGTGGTGCGGCGCAACTATCCTTCCGCCATCGCCACGCGGTTCGAAGCGCCGGTGGAAGAGCAGGCCTCGATCGTCGGCTGTCTCTGCACACCGCTGGACAAGCTGGCCGACAAGGGCGGTTTTCCGCGCGCCGATGTGGGCGATCTGGTGGCGGTGTTCTGCGCGGGCGCTTACGGGGCTTCGGCTAGTCCTGCCAGCTTCCTGGGGCAGGGGCCGGCGCTGGAGATGTTGGTCTGATAGGGTCGATTTCGCCCCGCACTCATCGTTGAAAACGCACGTCATCCTGAACTTCAGGATCCATCTCGCCGATCAGGCTGCCGTCGATGGTCAGGAATGGTTCCTGAGCCGAAGGCCAGCGCAGCTAAACAAGTTCAGGATGACGATGTGCGCCGGTGATCCGTTTAGGCTTGAGCCTGTCAGGCCTCGGTTCCCTAGTGTCAGAACTCGGCGCAGGATTGTCCCATCGCGGGACTGCGCGGGAATCGCCTCTTCACGACTAACGCAATGTTCACCCTTTTGAGCGATAGGCGAGGCTGGATTTTGCCCGGTCCGCCAATCTCATACGGCGGACGCGACGGGCGCTGAAGGGATTGGACTATGTCGCATCGCCGCTTCACCGGAGTGCTGGCAGGCGCCGTGCTCAGTAGCATGGTCCTGACCGGCTGCGCTCATGCGGCGCCCAAGCCGGAGCTTCCGCCCGCGCAGTTCGTGGCGATGCAGGAAGGGCCGAGCGAGGAATACGTGATCGGCCCGCTGGATCAGCTGACCGTGTTCGTCTGGCGCAATCCAGAGCTGGGCGCCAAAGTGCAGGTGCGGCCCGACGGTCGCATCACCACGCCGCTGATCGCCGACATGCCCGCCGTGGGCAAGACGCCTGCCATGCTGGCGGAAGACATCCGGCTCCAGCTTTCGCAATATATCCAGGATCCGCTGGTCTCGGTGATCGTCGACGGCTTTTCCGGCACTTACAGCCAGCAGATCCGCATCGTTGGCGCCACCGAGAAGCCAGCCTCGATTCCCTACCGCGCCAACATGACCGTGCTGGACGCGATGATCGCGGTGGGCGGGCTTTCGGAATATGCCGCGGGCAATCGCGCCCGGCTGATCCGCTTCGACAAGGCCACTGGCAAGCAGACCGAATATGCCCTGCGCCTCAGCGACCTGCTGAAGAAGGGCAAGAGCAAGGCCAACGTCATGCTCAATCCGGGCGACGTCATCATCATCCCGGAAAGCATGTTCTGAGGATCTGAGGGGAGCGGATCGGCGCGATGAACGGCCTTTACGAAGAATTGCTCGCCGCGCTGCACAGCGTCTGGCACCGGCGCTGGATCGCGCTGGCTGCCGCCTGGGCGATCTGCCTGCTGGGCTGGCTGGCGATCGCGCTGATCCCCAACAGCTACGAATCGCGCGCGCGCATCTTCATCCAGCTTGACGATGCGTTGGCCGAACAGGTCGGCATCGGCGTGGCCGACAAGAAGCGCGATATCGAGCGCATCCGCCAAACCCTGACGAGCGCGGTGAACCTGGAAAAGGTCGTGCGCGGAACCCGTCTGGGAGACACCATCCAGTCGCCCAAGCAGATGGAATCGGCAGTGGCGGGGCTTGGCAAGAACGTTTCCGTGGTCGCGCAGCAGGACAACCTGTTCGAGATCACGGCCACGGCCAACTACGCCTCGATGTCCGACGCGGAGAATGCCCAGCTTGCCCGCGAGGTGGCGCAGAAGATGATCGACATCTTCCGCGAGGAGAACCTCTCGGGCGATCGCGGCGACATGGTCGAGACGCTGACTTTCGTGAACCAGCAGCTTCGCGCTCGTGAGAAGGAACTGGAGACCGCCGAGCAGCGCCGTACCGCTTTCGAGGCCCAGCATCCCGAGATGGCCCTTGGCGGCGCGGCGGTGGCGCAGCGGCTGGAAAGCGCGCGGACCCAGCTTCGCGATCTGGAGGCCGACATTTCCGCCGCGCAAAGCTCGCTGGCGGCGATCGATGGGCAGCTGGCCAGCACCCCGCGTGTCGTGGCGGGCGGGGCGACCGGAGGCGCCGCCGGAGCCTTCGCCACGGCCCAGGCCGAACTGGCCAGCATGAAGGCGCGCGGGCTTACCGACAATCATCCCGACGTGATCGCCGCGCGCAATCAGGTCACCGCCCTGCGCGGTGTCGCCGCGCAGGAAGCGGCCCACGGGGGCGGCACGCCCAACCCGGCCTATAGTTCGCTCCAGTCGATTCGCGCCGAACGGCTCGCCAATGTGCAGGCGCTTACATCGCGCAAGGCGGCCTTGCAGTCTGACCTCGCCTCGATGACGGCATCGGCGATCCAGGATCCGGAACTCGCCACCGAGGCGCAGCGCATCAATCGCGACTATGACGTGCTTCGTCAGCAGTACGACAAGCTCCTCCAGGACCGCGAGGAACTGCGCCTGCGCGGTGAAGTGAAGACCGAGCGCGAGGCCGTGAAGTTCCAGGTGGTCGATCCGCCGACGACACCGCGCAAGCCAGTGGCGCCGAACCGTCCGCTGCTGCTGGTGGGCGTGTTGATCGCCGGGATCGTCGGCGGCTGCGCGGGCGCTTTCGCGCTGGGCAAGGTCCGTTCGGTATTCGCGACGACCGCCGGGCTGGAGCGGGCGACCGGTCTGCCGGTGCTCGGCGCGATCTCGCAGAACGTCACGGACGGGGTCCGCCAGCTTCGCCGCCGCCGGCTCAAGTATTTCTTCGGTGCGGGCGCGGCGCTTTGCGGCCTTTGCGTGGTCTTGCTGGCGGTCGAATTCATCCAGCGCGGCATGGTGGCCTGAGGAACGGTGATGGCACGGCACAGAAAGACATCGCTCTCGGGTCAGGACGACACCGCTCAGGCCGAAGCGCCGGTTCGCGGCCGATCGCTGATAGAGCGCGCCGCCGGACGCTTCGATTTCAACGCGATGATCGCGCGTCCCGGCCCACTGCCGCCCGCGCCCGCGCGCAAGGTGGCCGCCGCGCCGGTTGCGCCTGCTCCAACTGCGACGCCTGCTCCCTTCGCACCTCCGCCGGGCGCGGAGCCGGAAGCCGCATCGGAGCGCGCTGCTCCGGTCCCGTTTGCCGAACCGATCGACTTCAGCCCAGTTGACTTCAGGCCAGTCGACTTCAGGCCAGTCGACTTTAGCGGCGAGCATCACCCGATCGACCGCGAGCATTTGCGCGAGCAGGGCCTGATCGTGCCGGAAGGCACCGTGACCGCGCTGCTGGAGGAATTCCGCATAGTGAAGCGGCAACTTCTGGTCCAGGCGGGCGACTTGCGCCGCCAGGGTGCCGGCGCCGCCGCGCAGCGCATCCTCATCAGCTCCCCCCATCCGGGTGAGGGCAAGACCTATTGCGCGCTCAACCTCGCGCTTTCGATCGCCGCCGAGAAGGAAAGCGAAGTCCTGCTGGTCGACGCCGACTTTGCCAAGCCTTCGATCCTTTCCGCGCTCGGGCTGCCGGGCGGTCCGGGGCTGATGGACGCTTTGATGGACGAGACGATCGATCCCGCGTCCTGCGTGCTTGGCACGGATATTCCCGGCCTCTGGGTCATGCCGGCGGGCGATGCCACGATCAACGACAGCGAGTACCTGTCGTCATCGCGCACGCCGCGCGTGCTGGAGCGGCTGACCGAGAACGCGCCGCGTCGCATGGTGATCTTCGATTCCCCGCCCGCGCTGGCGGCCTCTCCCGCTGCGGAGCTTGCCAAGTACGTCGGCCAGACCGTGGTGATCGTGCGCGCCGACCGGACCGGGCAAGGCGCGCTGGAAGACGCGATCTCGCTGCTGAATGCCTGCCCCAACGTGCAGCTTCTGCTGAACGACGCGCAATTCAGCCCGAGTGGCCGCCGGTTCGGCTCCTATTACGGATACAAGGGATGAAGTCCCGGCAGATGAAATTGGGTACATTGACTTTGGCGGCGCTGGCCTTCGCGGCCGCGCCGTCCGCGCATGCGCAGGCGGGGGGTTCCGATCGCGCCGGAGATCAGGCGGGCGGCGGCTCGGGTGGAACGGCGTCGCCTTCGGACGGGCAAGGCAAATCGTCTCGCGGCCAGCGCGGCCGCAAGCCGCGCCGTCTGGAAGTGACGCCCTATATCGAGGTCGACCAGATCGTCGACGCGCAGCTTTCCCCCGGCAACGACGTGCTGACCTATACCCAGCTTGCGGCGGGCGTGGACGCGGGCATTTCCGGGCGCAACAACGCGGTATCCGCTTCGGTTCGCTACGAACGCTATATCGGCTGGGGCCGGAAGGCGCGCGACGGCGACGCGATCAGCGGCGTGGTGCGGGGCTATGCCGGGATCGCGCCGGGCCTGACGATCGAAGCTGGCGGCCTCGCCACCCAGGCCCGCGTCGAGAATGGCGGCGGCGCGCTTTCCGGCGGGTTCGTGGACGACAGCACCCGGACCAACATCTATTCCGTCTACGGCGGCCCCTCGTTCAAGACCCGCGCCGGGGATATCGACCTTTCCGCGAACTATCGCGCCGGTTTCACCAAGGTGGAACAACCGGACGCCTATGTCGCCACGCCCGGCGGCGCTGCGGCGGATCTGTTCGACAAGAGCGTGACCCAGATGGCCGACGTCCAGGCCGGCGTCGCCCCTTATGTGGTGGCGCCGGTGGGGCTGGGCGTCGGCGGCAGCTTCTACCAGGAAGACGTTTCCAACCTCGACCAGCGCGTGCGCGACATGCAGGCGCGGGCGATGGTGACGGTGCCGGTCAGCCGCACCGTGCAGGTGGTGGGCGCGCTGGGTTACGAGGATGTCGAGGTTTCCAGCCGCGATGCGCTGCGCGATGCCGAGGGCAATCCCGTGGTCGGCAGTGACGGCCGCTACGTCACCGACAAGGGCGCCCCGCGCGAACTGGCCTATGACGTCAGCGGATTGCTCTGGGATGTCGCCGTCATGTGGCGGCCCAGTCGTCGCACCTCGCTGTCGGCCCATATCGGCCGCCGCTATGGTTCGACCAGCTTCGGCGGCACCCTGGCCTATGCGCCGGACGACCGCAGCCAGCTGAGCGTGGGCGTCTACGACAGCGTGAGCGGTTTCGGCGGACAGCTGAACCGCGCGCTCGATCAGTTGCCGGATGATTTCGTGGCCGTGCGCGACCCCGTCACCGGCGAGCTGCGCGGCTGCGTGATCTCGCTCGACGGCAACAACTGCCTGTCCGGCGCGCTGGGTTCGGTGCGCTCGGCGGTGTACCGGGGACGCGGCATCGCGGTAAGCTATTCGCGCCAGATCGGCCGTCTCAACGCCGGGATCGGCGCGGGCTACGATCGGCGCGATTTCATTGCGGCGCGCAATACCGTGCTCGGCGCCGCCGATGGGGTGGTCGACGAGAACTGGTGGATCGCGGCCTATGTCAACGGCGAGCTGGGCCGCGACGCGGGCTGGTCCGCGAATGTCTACGCCAATTGGCTGAGCAGCACCGACGCGCTCACCGGCGATGTCGCGGGCTATGGCGCCACGCTCGGCTACTACCGCATGCTGGCCCGCCGCCTGCGCGCGAGCGTGGCCCTGGGGATCGACGGCACCAGCCGCAACGATCCGCTTTATGATGATATCTGGACAGCGTCGGCCCTGGCGGGCTTGCGCTACAGCTTCTGATTGCGAAGGAGAGCAGGGATGTTCGACCAATTCTACGGGTTCGAGGGCCGCCCTTTCCAGCTGACGCCCGATCCGGCTTTCTATTTCGAGAGCGCGACGCACCGCAAGGCGCTGTCCTATCTCGGTTACGGGCTGGCGCAGGGCGAAGGCTTCGTGGTCATCACCGGCGAGGTCGGCGCGGGCAAGTCCACGCTGGTCTCGCACCTCATGGCCACGATCGATCCGGCGCGGCTTACCGCTGCCTGCATCGTCACCAGCGCGCTGGACGGCGAGGCGATCGTCCATGTCGTGGCGCAGGGCTTCGGATTGCCGGTCGCCGGGCATGACAAGGCCTCGGCACTCGGCGCGATCGAGGGCTTCCTCCACGCAGAAGCGCGCGCGGGCCGCCGCTGCCTGCTGATCGTGGACGAGGCGCAGAACCTGGCGATCGACGCGGTCGAGGAACTGCGCATGCTGTCGAACTTCCAGCTCGGCTCGCATCCGCTGCTTCAGACGCTGCTGCTGGGTCAGCCGGAATTCCGCACGACGCTGTTGGAAAGCCCGCTGCTGGAACAGCTTCGCCAGCGCGTGATCGCGACCCATCACCTTACGGCGATGGAGCCGCGCGAAGTCCAACCTTACGTCGAGCATCGCCTGAACCGCGTCGGCTGGAAGGGCAATCCCGGCTTCGACCATCGCGTCTTCGCCGAAGTGCACGAGGCGACCGGCGGCATCCCGCGCCGGATCAACCAGATCGTCAACCGCCTGCTGCTGCTCGGCGCGGTGGAAGAGCGTTCGCTGATCGATCTCGACATGCTGCACGAAGTGCTGGGCGAACTCGATGAGGACGGCACCCGCAATCTGGTCTGCGCAAGCGAGCCGACCGAAATCGCGGCGCCTGCCGAGATCGCGCAGGGCGGAGGGCTTCATGCCGATACACCCGATCCGGATGTCGCCAAGCGCCTGATCGAAGCGGCTCTGGCGCAGCGCGACTCGCAGCTTGAAGAACTTCGCAACGTCGTTTTCGAACTCGCCGCCAAGCTGGAGCAGGTCAGGCAAGGTCCGGCCGGAGAAGATGATTCTGAAGATCCGCGCGTGGCCGGATTGCAGGAGCAGCTTGCGCAGATGGCCGCCGGCAATGCCGCTCTCGAAGCACGGCTGGACGAGCAGGAGCGCACATTGCGCCACACGCTCACCATGCTGATCGAATGGTTCGAGGGTGGCGAAGGCCGGCGCCGGGCGGCCTGACTTTCGCATGCCCGCGCAGCCGCATCGGCAGACGAGGACGGACGCTATGAACGATACCCGGCCCATCAACGGCCTTTCGGTCGACGTCGAGGACTGGTTCCAGGTCGGCGCTTTCGAAGGCGTGATCGACCGTGCCGACTGGCCGGCGATCCGCACGCGGGTAGAGCGCAATTGCGACGATATCCTGGCGCTCTTCGACGCGGCCGGGGTGAAAGGCACGTTCTTCACGCTCGGCTGGGTTGCGGTCCGCCATCCCCGGCTGCTGCGGCGCATAGCCGAGGCGGGCCATGAAGTGGCCAGCCACGGCTGGGACCATGAGCGCGTGTTCCGCATGGATGCCGCCATGTTCGGCCGCGATCTCGACATGAGCCGCAAGGCGATCGAGGATGCCGCAGGGGTCCGGGTGACGGGTTACCGCGCGCCCAGCTTTTCCATAGATGCGCGCACGCCCTGGGCCTTCGACGTGCTGGCCGAGCAGGGCTATGCCTATAGCTCCAGCGTCGCGCCAATCGTGCATGACCACTACGGCTGGCGCGAGGCGCCGCGCTTTGCGTTCAACCCACTGCCGGACAGCCCGCTGGTAGAGATTCCCGTCACCACCGCGACCTTTGCTGGGCGGCGGCTGGCAGCAGGGGGCGGCGGGTTCTTCCGCGTGCTGCCTTACGGATTTTCGCGCTGGGCGATCCGGCAGGTCAACGGCGAGGGCCGTCCTGCGGTGTTCTACTTCCACCCCTGGGAGATCGACCCGAACCAGCCGCGCGTGCCCGATGCGCCGCTGCGGTCGCGGCTGCGGCACTATACCAATTTGCGGGTCATGGCCGGCAAGCTGCGTCAGCTGATCGGCGAATTCCGCTGGGGGCGGATGGACGAACTTGCCGCGCGCGAGGCGACCCGCGCCGTTTCCCTGCAAGCGGCGCTGGCGGCATGAACGCGCCTTTCGCTCCCCTTGCGGGCGCGGTGCGGCTGGTCGATCTTTCCGACCCCGACGAAGTCACGCGGCTGGAACGGTTCACGGCCCGACATGCGCAAGCGACGCCCTTCCATCGCCCGGCCTGGTTTCTCTCGGTCGCGAAGGCCACGGGCAACCGCGCGCTGGCGCTGGTCGAGGAACGGCAGGGGGAAATCCTCGGCTTTCTCCCGCTCGACGCGATCCATTCCCCGATCTTCGGACGCCTGCTGGCCTCGACCGGCTTCGCGGTGGGCGGGGGGCTGCTGACCCTGCCGGGCGCCGATAAGTCCGCGCTTTTCGCGGCGCTGGAGGAACTGGCGCTGCGCCAGTCGTGCCCGGCCATCGAGCTGCGCGGCGGGGTGCTTCCCGATGCGGGGGCGGGCTGGACGCTCAAGACCGAGAGCCACTGCAACTTCGCGCGGCCACTGGCGGCGGATGACGAGGCGCAGCTTCTGGACATCCCGCGCAAGCAGCGCGCGGAAGTGCGCAAGGCGCTGGCAGGCGACCTCGAAGTCGAGATCGGCACGTCCGAGCGCGACCGCGCCGCCCATTATCAGGTCTTCGCGGAGAGCTACCGCAATCTCGGCACCCCGGTATTTCCGCGTTGCCTGCTTGATGCCGTGCTGAACGCTTTCGGCGACGAGGCGGACGTGCTGACCGTGCGCCATCAGGAAAGGCCGGTTTCCAGCGTGATCACGCTCTACCATCGCGGCGCGGCGATGCCCTATTGGGGCGGCGGCACGCGTGAAGCGCGGCACCTTCGCGCCAACGACCGCATGTATTACGAACTCATGCTCCATGCGCGGCGGCGCGGGTGCACGACGTTCGACTTCGGGCGCTCCAAGACCGGCAGCGGAGCCTATCACTTCAAGCGCAACTGGGGCTTCGAGCCGGAGCCGCTGACGTATGCCGCATGGACCGCGCCCGGCGTTCCGAAGCGGGAGGCCGATCCCGCGAGTTCCAGCCTCTCGCTCCAGATCCGGCTCTGGCAGCGCCTGCCTCTGGCGGTGGCCAACCGACTCGGGCCGCTGATCGCGCGCGGAATCGGCTGATGGGCGAGATCCTGTTTCTTGCGCATCGCATTCCGTTTCCGCCCGATCGGGGGGACAAGATCCGCTCGCACCATGTGCTCAAGGCGCTGGCCGCGCTGGCTCCGGTCCATCTGGGCTGCTTCGCGGACGACGAGGCGGATCATGCCTGCGAGGGCGAGATGGCGGCCCTGGCGCAGAGCCATCTCCTGCTGCCGCGCGGCAAGTCACTGGCCGTGGCCGGGCTGGAAGCGCTCATTGGCGGCGATCCGCTGAGTCTCGCCGCTTTCCGGGACCGTCGCATGAGAGAGTGGGTGGAGCGGATTGTCGCGAACCGTCCGATCGAGACGATCTTCGTGTTCTCCGGCCAGATGGCGCAATACGTGCCCAAGACCTATCGCGGACGACTGATCGTCGATCTGGTCGATGTCGATTCCGCCAAGTTCGAGGCTTACGGCGCCAAAGGTCGCGGCTTCCGTGGCTGGATGGAGCGACGGGAAGGGCGCCTCCTGCGCGCGGAGGAGGCCCGGATCGCGCGCCGCGCGGATCGCACGTTGCTCGTCAGCAAGGCGGAGGCGGCGCTCTTCGCCGCGCGGCTGGGCGAGCCCGAGAATCGCATCGAATCCATGGGCAACGGCATCGACAGTGCGCTTTTCGATCCCGCGCGTGTCGTGCCGGAGCCACGCATGCTGGCCATCGAAGGCCCCCGTCTCGTGTTCACCGGGCAGATGGACTACGCGCCCAACATCGAAGCGGTGGAACGGGCGATGGACCGCATCCTGCCGCTGGTCCGTGCGCGCCTTCCGCAGGCCAGCCTGCATGTCGTCGGCCGCAATCCACCCGCCTCGCTGCTCGCCCGTCACGGACGGGAGGGTGTTCACGTCTGGGGGCGGGTCGCGGATATCCGGCCCTGGCTCGCCGCGGCGGATCTGGCGCTGGTGCCGCTGGAAATTGCGCGGGGCGTGCAGAACAAGGTACTGGAAGCGATGGCGATGGCCTTGCCGAGCGTGCTCTCGACCGGCGCGGCAACCGGCATCGATGCCGTGGACGGGCGCGACTTCGCGATGGCCGAAAGCGACGAGGCCCTGGCGGAGAGAGTGCTCGCTCTGTCCTGCGACCGGGATCGCGCCCGCAACATGGGCCAGGCCGCACGGACGTGGATTCTCGCGAATGCAAGCTGGGAGGCCGCCCTGGCCGACCTGCCGCACATGCTGGCCCTTTCGCAGGAAAGCCTCAACGATGCCGCCTGAAACCGCAGCGCCGATGCGAGCCCCGCATTGGCTGGATATCCCCGCGCATTGGCGCCCGGCGCTGGTGCGCTGGGGTCTTGTGGCGCTGGTCGTCGTGGCTGTGCTGCTGGATGATTGGGCCAAGATGGCCCGGCAATGGTGGGATATCTCCACCTACAACCACATCGTCCTGATCCCGCCGATCCTGGTCTGGCTCGTCTGGCAGCGCCGCGCCGAGCTGGCGAAGCTGACGCCGCTGTGCTGGTGGCCGGGGTTCCTGCCGATGATCGGGGCGGCGTTCCTCTGGCTGCTGGGCGCGCTGTCCGGCCTCGATCTCGCGCGGCAGGCCGGTGCGGTGGCCATGCTGGGATCGACGGTGCCGCTGTTGCTGGGGCCGCGCGTGACGGCGGGGCTGTTTTTCCCGCTCTGCTACATGGCGTTCCTGGTGCCGGTGGGCGAGGAACTGGTTGAAGTCCTGCAAACCGTCACGGCGGCGATCACCGTGGCGCTCACGCATCTGAGCGGCATTCCCGCCACGATCGACGGGGTGTTCATCGATACGCCCGCCGGGCTGTTCGAGGTGGCCGAGGCCTGCTCCGGCGTGAAGTTCCTGATCGCCATGATCGCCTTCGGCGTGCTGGCCAGCCATGTCTGCTTCGTCAGCTGGCGCCGCCGCGCGGCGATGATGCTGGCCTGCGTGGTGGTTCCGATCCTGGCCAACGGAGTACGGGCCTGGGGCACGATCTTCGCCGCGCAATTCGTCGGGGTGGAGAAGGCGGCGGGGTTCGATCACATCGTCTACGGCTGGGTGTTCTTCGCCGCGGTGCTGGCGATGGTGATCGCCGGGGCATGGCGCTTTTTCGACCGCCCGCTCGACGCACCGATGATCGATGCCGACCGGATCGTGCGTTCTCCGGCCTTGACGCGACTGGAGCGGATGCGCCTTTCGCCGGTTGCCGCCGTCGTTCTTCTGGCGCTGCTGCTGGCGGCGGCCAAGGCCTGGGCGCATGTCGGGGACCGGCTTGAAGCGCCTCTGCCCACGCATATAGACTTGCCTGCCGTCCCCGGCTGGAAGCGGGTGGATTACACCCCGACAATCTGGTGGGAACCGCGTGCCGAAGGCGCCGACCATCGCCTGCTGGGCCGCTATGCCGATGGGCAAGGCCATGAGGTCGACGTGTTCGTTGCGCTCTATGCCGGACAGGGCGAAGGGCGCGAGGCTGGCGGCTTCGGCCAGGGCGCGCTGACGCCCGGTACGGGCTGGTCGTGGCAAGCCTCTGGCCCCGTCTTCGTACAGGGGCGCAGCGAACGCCTGCTCGGTCACGGCAAGGTGGAGCGACTCGCCGTGACCTGGTATCGGACCGGCGATCTCCTGACCGGCAGCAATGCCCGCCTGAAGCTGGGCGTCATCGGTGACAACCTGTTGCTGTGCGCCAGGCCCACGACCACGCTGATCCTCTCTTCGGAAGGCACCCGCGCGCCCGATTCGATCACGCGCTTCCTGGCCGCCACCGGGCCGACCGCCGCGTGGATGGACCGCGTCGTGAAGCTCCGCTAGGCCGGTCCGGTATGTGTGGCATCGCCGGTATCTACCATCTCGAAACTCCCAAGCCGGTCGAACCGGCGCGGGTGGAAGCCATGTGCGATGCCCTGGCGCATCGCGGCCCCGACGGCAGCGGCGTCTGGACCGCGCCCGGCGTGGGTTTGGGGCATCGGCGTCTTTCGATCATCGACCTTGCCGGTTCCCCGCAACCGATGGCTTCGCCGGACGGGCGGGCCATGCTGGTGTTCAACGGTGAGATTTACAACTACCGGGAACTGCGCCGTGACCTGAAAGCCTGGGGCGCGGAGTTCCGCACCGATGGCGACAGCGAGGTGATCCTGGCAGCGTGGCGGCGCTGGGGGCCGGACTGCGTGACCCGCCTGCACGGCATGTTCGCTTTCGCGATCTACGATCTCGATGCACGGACCCTGTTCCTCGCCCGCGACAGGCTGGGGGTGAAGCCCTTGTTCCTGGCTCCCCTCAGCGACGGCAGCCTGGCCTTCGGTTCCGAACTCAAGGCACTGCTGGCCCACCCCCTGTTGCGGCGCGAGATCGATCCGCTGGCTATCGAGGATTACCTGGCCTGGGGCTATGTGCCGGACACCCGCTCGATCCTGAAGGGCGTGATCAAGCTGCCGGCGGGGCATTCCCTGTTGCTGCGCCATGGCCAGCCCCTGCCGAAGCCGAATCAATGGTGGGACGTATCCTTCGCCGGACGCCGCAAGGGCAAGGTCGAGGATCTCGAAGCGGAACTGCTTCACCTCCTGCGCGAGGCGGTCACATCCCGCATGGCGGCGGACGTTCCGCTCGGCGCTTTCCTCTCGGGCGGGGTGGACAGTTCCAGCGTCGTCGCGCTCATGGCCGAGGCAAGCACGCAGCCGGTGAAGACGTGCTCGATCGGCTTCGACATCGCCGCGCTGGATGAGAGCGACTATGCCGCGCAAGTCGCAGGGCGTTTCGGCACGGATCACCGCGGCCGGCAGGTCTCACCCGACGATTTCGAAGCGATCGACGCTATCGCCGGGATGTTCGACGAGCCTTTCGCCGATGCCTCCGCCTTGCCCACCTGGCGGGTTTGCCAACTGGCCCGCGAATCGGTGACGGTGGCCCTTTCCGGAGACGGCGCCGACGAAGCTTTCGCCGGCTATCGCCGCCATGTCTTCCAGCGCGGAGAGGATCGCGTACGCGGGGTCATCCCCCAGGCGATCCGGGGACCGCTGTTCGGCTCTCTCGGCAAGCTCTATCCGAAAGCCGATTGGGCGCCGCGTCCGTTGCGGGCCAAGGCTACGCTGCTCTCGCTGGCGGCGGACAGCGCGCAGGGCTATGCCCGTGCGATCGGATTTGCCGCGCCGGAACTGCGGGACGGCCTTTATTCCGATGATTTTCGCCGGCTTCGCGGTGCCTATCGCGCCGAAGACGCGGTGATCGATCTGATGCGCGGCGCTCCTGCCCGGTCGGGGCTGGACCGCGCGCAATATGCCGACCTCAAGCACTGGTTGCCCGGCGATATCCTGACCAAAGTCGATCGCACGAGCATGGCGGTAAGCCTGGAGGCCCGTGAGCCGCTGCTGGACCACCGCCTGATCGAGTTTGCGGCCAGCCTGCCCGAAACGATGCGCGTGCGGGCAGGGCAGGGCAAGTGGCTGATGAAACGCACCATGCGGCGCAGCCTGCCGGACGAGATTCTCTATCGCCCCAAGCAAGGCTTCGTCACGCCTATAGCGCAATGGTTCCGCGGCCCCCTGGCTGCTTCCGCCCGGGAAATAGCGTCCAGCGCCACACTGGCCCGCACGGGATGGCTCGACACGGCCCGCATCGGTACCCTCGTAGAAGACCATATTGCCGCACGGAGCGACCATTCGCGTCTCCTGTGGCAGCTGCTGATGCTCGATCGGTCGCTAACCCATTTGGGGATCGCCTGATTTTTCCCCTTTTCGGCGGCTTCCTCATCCGGCAGCGGTTTGCCGAAATTATTGTCAATGCCGGTTAACCTAACTTCTTCTTAGGACCTTTGCTCTAACTCGGGCAGCGACATGGTCATCGCAGGGCGTGCATGAAGATAGCAGGTCGCCATTACAGGATTGAAATGCGGAAGCTTTCCGGTGAGGAAAGCCATGTCTTGCGATTGGGCGCAGAGGGGAATCATTTGCGAGGCCATCATGTCTGACCTCCGCACAAGGACCGCGAAAGTCTGGAAGAGTGCCAGATTCCGGATCGTCTTCTGGGCGGCCCTTACCGGCATAGTTCTGGGCATCACCGGCGCCGCGCTACCGCTTGAGGACGTCCTGGTGAACGGACGCACCTGGCTGCGCCTCCACCCGTCCAAGGGCGAGATCGTGATGGTCCTGCAGGACGGGAAAACGCTTGAGGAACTGGAAGTTCTGGACGTGACCCGCGCGGAAGACGCGCAGGTCATCCGCAACTTGCAGGGCGCCGGCGTGAAGCGTGTCTTCATCAACCGCTATCTGGACGATAGTGCAAAGGATCCGGGCCGGGGGCAGTTCCTGGAAGCGCTCAAGGCGTTTCCGGAGCGTGTTTTCCTGGGCGCGATGCCTGCCAAGGACGGACCACGCGGCAATTATGCTGCGGCGATGCCTTCACGGGCATTTCTCGAACATGCGCGGGCTGTTTCGCTCCTGGCGCTCGATCATCCGTTCAACCTCAGCAAAAGCCTGCCGTTCTCGTCCAACAGTCCGAGAGGCGTGGTCCCCAGTCTGGCTGCGAGCATCGCGGGTGTGACGAGGCCTGCCGATCGCGTGTTTCGACCGGATTACGCCATCGATTACACGACGATTCCGACCGTAAGCTATGTCGACATCCTCAAGGGGCGCTTCGACAAGGCAACTGTCCGCGGCAAGGACATCATCATCGCCCCAAGCGCGGAAGTCTATCACGACCTCCATACCTTGCCGGCGCAGGGCTACGCGCCCGGTGCGTTCTTCCACGCCATCGCGGCGGAAACGCTGAAGGAAGGCGTCCCGATAGAGATGGGTTGGCTTCCTGCCTTCCTGGTGGTGCTGGGGGTGATCCTTACCGGCCTGGGTCGAGGTCGCGTGCTCGACGTCTATCGGTTCTCTGGTCTAGTTGGCGTTCTTATCGTCGCGCCCCTGGCGCTCGACCAGTTTCGTATTCAGGTGGATATCGTTCCTGCCATCGCCATGGCGGCGGTGGCCGTATTCCGCATGCGCAACCTGGACCGCGTGGAAGTGGCCGGAGAGACCAACTCCGGCTCCGGAATGCCCAGCGTGCAGGTGCTCCGCAAGTATGAAGCGGTATCCAGCCGCATCCTCGTCGCGCTTCAGATCCGCAATTACGGCGCGATCATCGGCAGTTTCGCCGAGCACGTCGAGGCGCAGGTCGCCAACGAGATCGTCCGCCGCATCCGCATCAGCGACAGCGAAGTCACGGTCTATCACGAAGGCGGCATGTTCATGTGGCTTTCGACCATCCGCAGCACTTTCGACTTGTTCGAGAATCTGGAAGGGCTGCACCGCATCGTTCAGAACGGCATTCAGGTCGGCGGGCTGGATATCGACCTGTCGTTCAATTGCGGCATCGATTCGGAATTCGACCGCCCCGTATCCAGCCGCGTCGCCAGCGCCATGCAGTCGGCCGAGGAAGCCGTCCGCAATGACGAGCTGGTCTACAAGTTCGACAGCCGCAAGCACGAAGCGCAGTGGGAAATCTCGCTGCTGACCCAACTCGATCGCGCGATCGACAATGGCGAGGTCTGGGTGGCCTACCAGCCCAAGCTGGACGTCGCGAGCAACCGCGTCACCGGCGCCGAGGCGCTCGTGCGCTGGACTCATCCCGAACGCGGCCCGATCAGTCCGGACAAGTTCATCCGCATCGCCGAGGAGTTTCACCGGATCGAGCGGATCACCCGCTTCGTGATCGACGATGCCGTAAGGTGTGCCGTCGAACTGCGCCGGCATGGCTTCGACATGACCGTATCGGTGAACATCTCGGCCCAGCTCCTCCGGAATCCGGGGTTGCCGGGGATGATAGCGGAAATCCTGGCGACTTACGGATTGTCCGCCGAGATGCTGATTCTCGAGATCACCGAAACCGACCGACTCGATCGGAGTTCGCGCACGTTCCAGATGCTTCAGAAGCTGGTGCAGTCAGGCATTCGCCTGTCTATCGACGACTTCGGAACCGGCAATGCGACGATCGACTATCTGCGTTACCTTCCCGCCACCGAAGTGAAGATCGACAAGGTCTTCATCCAGGCGATGGAAGGCAACAAGGAGGATCTCCTGCTGGTCCAGTCGATCATCGAGATGGCGCATTCCCAGGATCGAACGGTGGTGGCGGAAGGCGTGGAGACTCAAGCCGCGCTCGAGATACTGAGGGCGATGCAGTGCGACGCCATCCAGGGGTACTATGTCAGCCGGCCCGTCCCGTTCCGGGATCTCCTCACGCAGATCGTGGGAAGGGAAGCGCGGCAGACTGGTTAAAAAAGTCTTGATGACTTCTTAACCTATTGTTATCCATGTGCTCAGCCGCAACATAGCGGCGTTTCACATGGGGTAATGTTATGTACAGCTGGAACTGGGGCAGCCTCGGCCGCTAATAACCAATTAGGTGCGGCACTTCTCAGGAAGTGCCGCACTTTTACTTTCAGAACCGCAGAAATCAGCCATTTTTCTCAAGCGCCGCAACGCCCTTTCCACTGTTGGAATGGGCGTTTTTCATTGCAGGGCGACCTTTAGTCAGGGGAAGGCACGCGCGAATCTCCCAGCGCGGAAGCGGGCAGGCGCCTCTCGCATTAACTTTTGATTCGCAAACTGTTAACGATTTCAGTCTTCGCCGTGGCCCATGGCGAGATAATCGGCGCTCTGCATCTCATTGAGACGGCTAACCGTGCGCTCGAATTCGAAGCGGCCGTCGCCCGCTTCGTAAAGGTCTTCCGGCGCTGCATCCGCAGCGGCGATCAGCTTGACCTTGTTCTCGTACAAGGCGTCGATCAGGGTGACGAAACGCGCTGCTTCGTTGCGATGGTCCGGTCCCATCCTCGGGATGCCGACCAGGATCACTGTGTGATAGGCCCGGGCGATCGCCAGGTAGTCGGCGGCGCCGCGTGCCTCCCCGCAGAGGCGCTTGAAGCTGAAGACACCCACGCCCTTGAGGCTCTTGGGAACGTGCAACATGCGCCCGCCACCCACGTCAATGTCCGCAGAGGGGACATGATCGCTGTCTTCGGGGGGGTAGTCAGTCAGGCGATAGAATGCCTCGCGCGCCTGTTCGGTCGCTTCCTCGCCCAGCGGGGAATGCCAGGTGGCCATGCCGCCCAGACGGTGGAGCCGATAATCAGTCGGTCCATTGAGCGTCAGTACGTCCAGCTCCTTCTCGATCAGATCGATAAAGGGCAGGAAATGCTCGCGATTGAGGCCGTTCTTGTAAAGATCCTTGGGTGCTCGGTTCGATGTGGTGACGATGGTCACCCCTTCGTCGAGGATAAGATGCGTGAACAGCCGGCTCATGATCATCGCGTCGGCGGAATTGTTCACGACCATCTCATCGAAGGCCAGGACACGAACGTTGCGGGCGATAGTCGCGGCGACGGGAGGGATCGGGTCGCCGCTTTCCTTGCGCCGTTCCTCGCGAAGAAGCGCATGGACTTCCAGCATGAAGGCATGGAAATGGATGCGGCGCTTGTCCTCGATGTCGAGGGTCTGGTGGAACAGGTCCATCAGCATCGACTTTCCGCGCCCGACGCCGCCCCACATATAAAGGCCGCGCGGCGAGGGGGCCTTCTTGCCGAGCAGCTTGCCGAACAGGCCGGTAGAGGTGCGCGCCTTGTAGATTTCCCGCTGAAGCTGGTTGAGTCGCTCGGCTGCGGCCGCCTGTTCGGGGTCCGAGCGAAGTTCTCCGGTCGCGACCAGCGCTTCGTAGCGTTCCAGCATCGCGGTCATCGTACGCTCGGCTTGCGAAGGGTGCCGAGGAAGCTCGACACGAGGGTTTCGCCCTGTTCGACCGTGCCGCGCAGGAACACCAGGCGGCGCGTCTCGCGCATGATCTCGCAGGAAACGTCCAGCGGCTCACCGATTCGGCCCGCGCCGATAAACTGGTTGTTGAGGTCGAGTGTCACCGAGCCGGCCACTTCGGCGCCCAGAACGCTGAACATCGTCGCGAACATGGCTACGTCGACAAGGGCAAGGGTGACGCCGCCGTGGACGTTGCCGTGCATGTTGCTGTGGCGGCGTTCCAGTTCGAGCAGCCGCACCCGTGCGGCGCGCTCGCCTTCGCGCCGGATCACCATCGGACCCAGCGCCACCGCGTTGAAGCGGCTGTCGTCGTTGAGAGTCCAGGTGAACCAGCCCGGGTGTTCCGGGGCCGGTTCATGGATGAATGCGGCGCTGGACACGACCACGATTACCCGGACCGATCCGCGAGGATCAGACCTGGCGCTCTGCCTGCATCTTCTTGATTTCGGCGATGGCGCGCGCCGGCGACAGGCCCTTGGGGCAGACGTTGGCGCAGTTCATGATGGTGTGGCAGCGGTAGAGGCGGAACGGATCTTCCAACTCGTCCAGGCGCTCGCCGGTCATTTCATCGCGGCTGTCGGCCAGCCAGCGATAGGCCTGAAGCAGGATGGCCGGGCCCAGGAACTTGTCGGAATTCCACCAGTAGCTGGGGCACGAAGTCGAGCAGCAGGCGCAGAGGATGCACTCATAGAGGCCGTCCAGCTTCTCGCGCTGTTCGGGGCTCTGGAGGCGCTCTTTGCCCGAAGGCGTGGTGGAAACCGTCTGCAGCCAGGGGCGGATCGAGGCGTACTGCGCGTAGAAATGCGTGAAGTCGGGAACGAGGTCCTTGATCACTTCCATGTGCGGCAGCGGGGTGATGCGGATGTCGCCCTTGAGGTCTTCGATCGCCGTGGTGCAGGCCAGACCGTTCGAGCCGTTCATGTTCATCGCGCAGGAACCGCAGATGCCCTCGCGGCACGAACGGCGGAACGTCAGCGTCGAGTCCATCTCGTTCTTGATCTTGATAATCGCGTCGAGGACCATCGGGCCGCAATTGTCGAGATCGATCTCGAAACTGTCGTAGCGCGGGTTTTCGCCCGAATCCGGATCGTAGCGGTAGACGGTGAACTTCTTGACGCGCGCAGCGCCCTCGGCCTTGTGAACCTTGCCCTGCTTCTTGATCTTGCTGTTCGCCGGGAGGGTGAAGCTAGCCATGAAGAAATCCCCGTGATCTTGCACTGCGGCACGAACCGCGACTGAATGTCCCCTTAGCGATTCAACCGCGTGGGGCAAGGGCCAGAGTGCGCGTGATAGCGGTTTCGTGGTGCCATGGTGTTGCAAATCGGTCCCGCGGGATTGCGGCGGACGAACGATTCTCTGAAAATCGCGGTTCGGGTTAGCGAGGCGCGCGCCTTCTGCGATGGCCGATCATTCCAACGCTGCGTGCCTAGCGTGAAGCCCGATCAAAAAAGCGAAAGGCCCCCACGCTTCCGCGCGGAGGCCCTTATAGCTGGATCAGGAGGGAGAGGGCGCTGAGGCCGCTCCCCGCTCGCGATCAGTTCCCGAAGGTGCGCTGCCACCAGCCGCGACGCGGCGAGTTGTCATCGCCCGATTCGTCCTGGGCAGCCGCTTCCAGCGATGCCGGTTCCTCGACAGGCGCTGGCGCAGGAGCGCTGACCGGCTCGGCCGTGGCTTCGACGTTGTCAGCCTTCTTGCGGCGCGTGCGCTTGGGCTTGGCAGGGGCTTCCTCGCCCGCCGGTTCAGCCGGGGCTTCCGCGACGGCTTCGACGGTGTCAGCCTTCTTGCGACGCGTGCGCTTCGGCTTGGGAGCCTCTTCGCCCGCTTCCGGCTCGGCCGTTTCCGGCTTGACCGACTTCGCTGCAGCCCTGGTGGTCCGGGCCGGAGCCTTGACCGGTGCTTCCGCGACGGCTTCGGCCGTATCGGCCTTCTTGCGGCGCGTACGCTTGGGCTTGGCAGGCGCCTCTTCGGCAGGCGCGTCGGCAGCTGGGGCTTCCGCGGCCGGGGCTTCGGCCGCAGGCGCTTCTACCGGTGCGACCGCCTCGACGACATCGGCCTTCTTGCGGCGGGTGCGCTTCGGCTTGGCCGGAGCTTCCTCCGCGACAGGCTCGACGACGATTTCCGCTGAGGCGTCTGCTTCCACCGGCGCTGCGGCTTCGATCACGGCTTCATCGTGAGCGGCGTCGTCCGACGAGTGATCGCCGTTTTCGCCGTTCTCGATTTCACCGTTTTCGTTTTCGCCGTTGCGGCGTCCGCGCCGACGGCGACCGCCACGGCGGCGACGCTTGCGCGGCGCTTCCGAATCGTCCCCTTCGGAAGCGGGGCCGAAGTCTTCGTCATCCCCGGCTTCGCCTTCGCCCTCGGTGGCTTCGTCGCCCCCGGTCTGGTCGTTGGCGTCCTCGGCAAAGGACTCGTCGCTCGCGCCTTCTTCCGAGCCATCCTCGTCACGGCGGTCGCGGTTGCGGCCGCGACGGCGCTTGCGGCGCTTGCGGCGGGAGCCGCCTTCGTCGTCTCCGCCTTCGCTACGGCCCTGCGATTCCTCGCGGTCCTCGTCCTCGAACTCCTCATCCTCCTCGATGAAGTCGTCCTCGACCTCGTCGGCGATCGGATCGAAGCGCGGCACGAAATCGTTGCGCGGACCGGAGGAGATGACGCGCATCTTCGCGCCTTCGTTCTCGCCCTCGGGGATCACTTCGACGTTGACGCCGTAACGTTCCTCGATGTCGGCGAGATCGGCACGCTTGGCGTTGAGCAGGTAGATCGCCGCTTCCGTCGAGGCGAACAGCGAAACCACTACGCCCTTGCCCTTGGCGGCTTCGTCCTCGATGAGGCGCAGCGCCGAGAGGCCTGCCGAGCTGGCGGTGCGGACCAGGCCGGTACCGTCGCAGTGCGGGCACGAACGCGTGGTGGCTTCCAGAACGCCGGTGCGCAGGCGCTGGCGGCTCATTTCCATCAGGCCGAAGCTGGAAATGCGGCCGACCTGGATGCGGGCGCGGTCGTTCTTCAGCGCTTCCTTGACCGCCTTCTCGACCTTACGGACGTTGGAGCCGTACTCCATGTCAATGAAGTCGATGACGACAAGGCCGGCCATGTCGCGCAGACGCAGCTGGCGGGCGATTTCCTGGGCGGCTTCGAGGTTGGTGGCGACCGCCGTCTGCTCGATGCCGTGCTCCTTGGTGGCGCGGCCCGAGTTGATGTCGATCGAAACCAGGGCCTCGGTCGGGTTGATGACGATGTAGCCGCCTGAGCGCAGCTGCACGACGGGGTCGTACATTGCGGTGAGCTGATCTTCGGCGCCGAAGCGCTGGAACAGCGGCACGGGGTCGGAGTAAGGCTTAACCTTGCGGCCGTGGCTCGGCATCAGGAGCTTCATGAAGTCCTTCGCCGCGCGGAAGCCTTCCTCGCCCTCGACGATCACTTCCTCGATATCGCGATTGTAGATGTCGCGAATGGCGCGCTTGATCAGGTCGCTGTCCGAATGGATCAGCGCTGGCGCGGCCGAGCGCATGGTCATTTCGCGCAGCTCGTCCCAGAGGCGGGCGAGGTAGTCGAAGTCGCGCTTGATCTCGGTTTTGGTGCGCTGGAGGCCGGCGGTGCGGACGATGCAGCCCATCGAGCGCGGCAGGTCCATTTCGGCGATGATCGACTTCAGGCGCTTGCGGTCCGAGGCCGAGCTGATCTTGCGGCTGATGCCGCCGCCATGGCTCGAATTCGGCATGAGCACGCAGTAACGGCCCGCCAGGCTGAGGTAGGTGGTAAGGGCGGCGCCCTTGTTGCCGCGCTCTTCCTTGACGACCTGCACCAGCAGCACCTGGCGGCGATGGATCACGTCCTGGATCTTGTAGCGGCGGCGCAGCGCCATGCGCTTGGCGCGCAGTTCGTCGGCTTCCTTCGAGCGACCGCCGCTGCGGCCACCCTGGCGGCGTCCACGACCACGACGGCCACGACCACCGTTCTCTTCCTCGGACGCTTCTTCCTCGGCGGTTTCGAAGCCGTTCTCGACGGCGCCGTCCTCGATCGTGGCGACCTGGTCCTTTTCGGACGTGTCTACCTCGGTCAGGCCGCCATCCGAGTAACCATCGGCATCGTAGCCTTCGCCGCCTTCCTCGTCCTCGTCATCGCCTTCCGAAGCGCGCAGGGCGGCTTCTTCCTCGGCATGGGCGGCTTCTTCCGCCAGCAGGGCCTCGCGGTCCTCCTTGGGGATCTGGTAGTAGTCGGGATGGATTTCGCTGAAGGCTAGGAACCCGTGGCGGTTGCCGCCGAAATCGACGAACGCCGCCTGAAGCGAAGGCTCCACGCGGGTGACCTTCGCCAGGTAGATGTTGCCCTTTATCTGCTTTTTGTCGGCCGATTCGAAATCGAACTCTTCAATGCGATTTCCCTTGAGTACCGCCACCCGCGTTTCTTCCGGGTGGCGCGCATCGATGAGCATGCGCGTTGCCATTGTATAGTCTCCGTACGCGCTCTGCCCCGGCCGGATCAGCCAGGGTGGCGCGTGTCTGTTCGATGAAGCCCGCGCCGGGATCGTCGGGCCTGCCGGATGCGGCAAGGCCCACGTTGTTGCGGGCGGAGGTAAAATTGGAAACGGGGCAATCCAGCGCCCCGAGTGCGACTGTTCTCTTGTCTGCCGCGACATGCGCGGCGAAGTTGCCTGCGGCCTTCCGGCATGATGCCATGGGGCGGGCGGGCGTGTCTGCGAGCGGAAGTGCGCGTGGCGATTTCGGACACGCGAAGAATTGCGCCCATACCGCCACCGCCCTTTCAGGCGTCGGCTGGCAAAGCGGCAATTGGCTTCTCATCTCTCGCGTCAACCTGTTCGATCCGGAACGAATTTTCCGGATTTTGACGGCCGGGACTAGGTTTGGCCGATCCTGTCCGGCGCCATCCAAGTGGCGTCTTTCCGGAATACGAGGACCGATGCTCTTTGGCCCGGGTCGAAACGGCCTAGCATCCAAGACACTGTACGGCAAGTTCATTGCCCGATTGTGCTTCATATAGGGCTCTCGATTGTGCGGGCCGGGGCGAAATCGGGGGAAAAGCGTCGTTCGCCGGGATTGTCGTGAAGGCGCGGCGATTCTAGTCAGAGGGCATGTCGCGCAGCATCCAGCTCGTCATGATCCTTTCCGCGCCATTGGCGCTGGCGATCGCGTTGCCGGTTCTCTGGCCGCGTCTGTTTCCGTCCCAGCGAGCGCTGGATTATGTCGTGCGCTTCGACCTTCCCGATGTGGGCATGCCGGTGGACCTCCCGCGTGTCGACGGTCCGGCGGATGCCAGCCGGCCATTGGTGGTGATCGATGCCGGGCACGGCGGCTTCGATCCGGGTGCCGGAAACGATGAGGCCAGCGAAAAGACGGTTGCGCTCAAGATCGCGCTGGCGCTGCGCAATCGTCTGCTGGAGGATGGGGGCATCCGTGTCGCGCTTACCCGCGATACCGATCGTTTCATCGCCCTGGCGGATCGCCCGGATATCGCGCGGCGGCTGGGCGCCGACCTTTTCGTGTCGATCCACGCCGACAGTGCCGACAGCGATGCTGCGCGGGGCGCCAGCGTCTATGTCCTGTCCGAAAAGGGCTCTAGCGAGGCGGCCGAGCGCTTTGCCGCGCGCGAGAATGCGGCCGGCCGCGTCAACGGGGTCGCCCTGGCGCAGACGAGCCAGACAGTCGGCGCGATCCTGCTCGACCTGTCCCAGCGCGGTACCCAGGCAGGATCGACGCAAGTGGGCGAACTCGTGCTGCGGGAAATGCGCGAAGCCAACTTGGGACTTCATCGCGAGGACGTGCAGACGGCGGCACTGGCCGTGCTCAAGGCGCCGGATATTCCCTCGATCCTGTTCGAGACAGGCTACATCAACAACGAGGCGGATGCCCAATTGCTCACCTCGCGCGCGGGGCAGCAATCGCTTGCAGATGCCGCTGCCCGCGCCATTCGCGCCTACTTCGCAAGGAAGGGCAGCCTTTGAGCCGCGCATTCGAGGGGGGGCTATCCTGCGATGAAGCGAGTGCAGATATCTGGCCTTGCGCGAAATCGGCGTGCTAGGCGTTCCGCTTAAACAAAGGGCGCAAGCTCCGATCAATCCATTCTTGCCACATTTTCCATGAGGCCGGGTGTTTCCACCTGAGCGGAAAATGCTCTAGAGGCAGTCGAAATGACCGACGAGATCATCGACAACGGCTCCGAGCAGCCGCCTGAGGACGCCCACTATCGCATTCGTCGCGGGGCTGGCGGCCGCTTCGCCGGTCCCTTCGCCGCGATCGGCAGGGCCTGGCGTGAGCGCAAGGTGCTTCGGCGCCTCACTTATGTTGCGGGGGCGGGGCTGGTCGTGTTCGGCGGCGTCTGGGTGGCCTTCACCCATGATTTGCCGGACGCCAACAAGCTGCTGGAATACCAGCCGCCGTTGCCCACGATGGTGCGCGGCCTCGATGGCGAGATCATATACAGCTACGCCAGAGAGCGGCGCGTGCAGCTGCGCTACGTCGATTTCCCGAAGCCGCTGCTGGATGCCTTTCTCTCTGCCGAGGACAAGACGTTCTGGACACACGGCGGTGTCGATTTCACCGGCCTGGCCGGCGCCGTTGTGGACTACGCTTCCAAGCTCGGCACCGGCGGACGTGCGCGCGGCGGTTCGACGATCACGCAGCAGGTGGCCAAGAACATCCTGATCGGCGACGAATATTCCGTCACCCGCAAGCTCAAGGAAATGGTCGTCGCCCGCAGGATCGAAAGCGTGCTTACCAAGCCGCAGATCCTGGAACTCTACCTCAACGAGATCCCGCTTGGTCGCCAGAGTTTCGGCGTTCAAGCTGCCGCGCGTGCCTATTTCGGCAAGGACGTCGATCAACTGCAATTGCACGAGGCGGCTTTCCTGGCGATCCTGCCCAAGGCGCCGGAACGCTACGGCCGCAAGCAGTATGAGGGCATGGCGATCGAGCGTCGCAATTGGGTGCTCGACCAGATGGTGACCAACGGTTGGGCCAGCCGCGCCGATGCCGACGCCGCCAAGGCGCAGCCGCTCGGCCTCATTCCGCGCCGTGTCGAGACCTACCCTTCCGGAAACGGCTACTTCATCGAGGAAGTGCGCCGCCGCCTGATCGACCAGTACGGCGAAAAGGCCGAAGACGGGGCGAACAGCGTCTATGCCGGGGGGCTGTGGGTGCGCACCTCGCTCGACCGCCAGATGCAGGATGCCGTGCGCGATTCGCTCCGTGCCGGGCTGTTGCGCTATCAGGGCAACCGCGCCTGGTCGCGGCCGATCGCGCATATCGACGACATGAGCACCTGGCAGTCGCAGCTGATCGTTTCCAACAAGACGGTCGACTACAAGGACTGGCGCGTCGGCGTGATCCTCGACCGCAGCGGTTCGACCGGCCGGATCGGCTTTTCCGACGGCAATACGGCGACGCTGACCAATATTTCCGAGCTTGCCAAAGTGGGCGATCTCGTCGCCGCGGCGCCGGTTTCCTCGGATAGCTACTCCGTCCGCACGATTCCCGAAGTCTCGGGCGGTATGGTGATCGAGCAACCGGGAACGGGCCGCATCATGGCCATGCAGGGCGGTTTCGATTCCGGCCTCGACAGCTTCAATCGCGCCGTCCAGGCAGAGCGTCAGCCCGGTTCGACCATCAAGCCCTTCGTCTACGCCACGGGTCTGCAATACGGCATGACCCCGGCAACGCAGGTGCTGGACGGCACTTTCTGCGTCTATCAGGGCGGCGCCCTGGGCAACAAATGCTTCCGCAACTTCGGCGGCGAGGGCGGGGCCGGCAGTCATACGATGCGCTGGGGCCTGGAACAGTCGCGCAACCTGATGACGGTGCGCATCGCCAACGATACCGGCATGAAGCGCGTGGTGAAGACCTTCAAGACCGTCGGCATCGGTGACTACAAGCCTTATCTCTCGTTCGCATTGGGCGCGGGCGAGACTTCGGTGGCCCGTATGGTCAACGCCTATGCGGCGCTGGCCAACAACGGCGTGCAGTTCGCCTCTTCGCCGATCGACTATGTACAGGATCGCAACGGCAAGGTGATCTGGAAGCCGGACAACCGGCGCTGCGATACCTGCAACATGGCCGAATGGGACGGTAAACCGATGCCGCGCGTCGTTCGTCGCGGCAAGCAGGTGCTTGATTCGGGGACGGCCTATCAGGTGGTCCACATGCTCGAAGGCGTGGTGACGCGTGGAACGGCCGTGGTCCTGCGCGATCTCGGCATTCCCATGTTTGGCAAGACCGGCACCACCAACGGCCCTACCGACGTGTGGTTCGTCGGCGGCACCCAGGACTATGTCGGCGGCGTCTATCTCGGTTACGACACGCCTCGTTCGCTGGGCGGATATGCCCAAGGCGGCCGCATCGCCGCCCCGATCTTCAAGCAGGTCGTGCAGGCTACTAGGGACCGCTGGGGCACCCAGCCCTTCGTCGCGCCTCCGGGCATTCGCATGGTGCGGATCGATCGCGCCAGCGGCAAGCAGGTGATGGGAGCCGAGCCGGGCAACGATCCCAAGGCGGCCGTCATCTGGGAGGCTTTCAAGCCGGACACGGAGCCGCGCCAATATACCCCGGAAGACGAATTCGCGCGCCGTCGCGATGCGCTGGTCGCGGAAATTCGCGGCGTGCGCGAAGCGCGTCAGGCTGCGGCTTCGGCAAGTGCCGCCGAGCAGCAGGACTTCGCGGAACAACAGGGGGGCGTTTATTGAGCATCGGGGGGCGCTTGCCGGCGCCTCTCGCTCGCCAACCCAACTGAAGCGACGTACAACGATTCTCCATAACAGGGAGGATTGGATGCGACGCGTAGACGATGCGAAGAAATCTCCGGGTTCGACCCGTCTGAAACGCCGCCATGTGGCGCTGGGGCGCCTTGCGTTGGGGCTATCGGCCCTGCCGATCCTGTGCGCTCCGCAGGGCTTGGCTGCGAAGGAAAGTGCTGCGGCGCCGACCGTTGGAGCGGTAAAAGCTGCGGGGGCAGGGCAAGGCAATGCGCCTTATGTCCGGCCGGATGTCGCCGCCTATCTCAAGGCCACCAACGCCCAACCGATGCCGCCGCTGACCGCGCAAGTGATCGCACAGATACGCAAGTTGCCGCCCTCGGCCATGCCGTCGCGCGATCTTCCGGTGGGCGAACTGGCGGTGGTGAAGGATCTGTCCATGCCCGGCTCCGGAGGGGCCATCCCGCTGCGCCTGTTCGACAGTCGCGCCCAGCGCGGCCCCGGGCCGGTGGTGGTCTTCTATCATGGCGGCGGCTACGTCCTCGGCAGCATCGATACCCACGCCGCCCTGGCAGCCGAGATCGCGCGGCGGCTCGATCTGCCGGTCGTATCGGTCGAGTATCGGCTGGCGCCGGAGCATCCCTGGCCTGCAGCTCCCGACGACGGCGAAGCTGCGGCGCGGTGGGTGGCGGCTAACGGCAAGGCGCTGGGCCGCGAGGTCACGGGTCTGGTGCTGAGCGGCGACAGCGCCGGCGGCAATCTTACCCTGATCGCGGCGGCGGCCTTGCGCGACAAACCGGCGGCGGTACCGGTCATCCTCCAGTTGCCGATCTATCCGGCCGCCGACTTTACCCGCGACTATCCGTCTGCGGGACAGTTCGGGCACGGCTATGGACTGGATGACAGCATGACGGCGCTGTTTCGCCAGCACTACGCAGCCGACGCGAAGAGCCCGCGCACTTCTCCGCTCCTGGGAGACCTGTCCGGCCTGCCGCCCACGGTGCTGGTGACGGCGGGGCTGGATCCTCTTCGCGACCAGGGAAGGGCCTATGCCGCCAAGCTCGTCGAGGCGGGCGTGCCCACGGCCTATTACGAAGGCCGGGGACTGGTTCATGGTTTCGCGACGTTCCGGCAGGCAATCCCTTCGGCGCAGACGGACACGGTGAACTTCCTGAAAATCGCAAAAACGATGCTGGATGAAATCGAAGCCGGCACGAAGGCGAAACCATAAACAAAAGGGCCTCGCGATCCGCTCGCGAGGCCCTTCTTTGTCCGGTGCGACCCGATCAGGATGTCATCATGCGGCGTGGGGAAGCTGCTCGGGCTCCGCCATGGGCGTAGGGTCGGGCAGGCATTTGCGCATCGCATCGCTGAGCGATTGCAGCAGCGCTTCGGAATTGACCTTGTCATCCTTGCCGTAGATCAGGCTGATCACCAGGGGATGTCCTTCGGGCTGACGCGGAAGGAGGCCCGAAAGCGCCTCGGCGCCGCTGCCGAAACCAGCGGGACCGAACACGTAGCGGGGATCCCGGCAGGTATCGATCCGGGTCATCATGTCCGAGAACTGGAACTTGTCGAGCTCGGTGGCTTCCGCGTTGAGGCGACGCACCATGCCTTCGCAGCGCTGACGCGCGATCGTGGAGAGCATGAGCCAGCCGGCGCCGTTCCGGCCCAGCGGTTCCTTGATCCCGCCCGCGAGTTCGCGAGTAGCGGCAAGAGCGCGCGGGCCATGGCGCCAGTTCACGATCTGCACGTCCAGCCCGACCATCGAGGTCAGGGCGACCGACAGTCCGGTCTGCGCGACGAGGCGGTCCATCAGGCGAACGATGCGTCCGTCGCGGACGAGTTCGGGCTGGCCGGAAGTGCCGATCAGCGCTGCTCGCGGCGTGAGGCTGTAGGCACGCGAATAGGGATCCTTGTGGAGCAGGCCCAGTTCCACCAGGCTCGATAGCAGCTCCGACGTGCTCGACTGCGGGCGGTTATAGCGGCGGACGATGTCCATGACGGTTGCTTCACGATGGGAGTCGTCGAAATACTCGAGAACTTCGATGACGCGGCGGGCGATCTTCGCCTTGTTCGATGAGGTCGTCTTTCCAGGCATGAGGTCTCTCCTCCCTCAGGGTGGTGATGGAAACTCACTTCTCTCCGCGAGTCGGTCTCTATAAAACTGAGCCTGACTCGTTTTTTGCTAAGCCTGGTTAGCATCACTGCGATGATGCATCAATAGGCTTCGCACACGCGATGGCCTTTCCCTTTCGGGAACCGCACGAATTCGGAGGAAATCGTGGAATCTTCCCGTGGACATTGCGCCGAAGCGCCATTTTCGGAGGGTGAGACGCTTCGGATTGTGCAGAGGATCTCGATCTGGAAGAAACGGTGAGATTACCGTGAAGGAAGATGATGCACGATAGTTTCGACGCCATGATCCTGCGTGCCTCGGATCTGGGCGGCGCCGGAAGCTTGCCGGACTGGCCGGTTGGATTCGTGGACCTGTCGAGAGAGAGTTCCGAAGCCGAAATCGGCGTTCTCCCGAGGTTTCCGCTGATAGGTTTCGGAGCCGCCGATCATCCCCTGGCTACGCGCCTCGATGCGTTCCTGGAGCCCCGGTTCACACGGGAATCCGTGATCGCCGCGACGGCCGCGCAGCCGCTTGCCGCCGCCATCGTGACGCAACTTCTGCGGATCCTGCCCCATCTGCCCGACGAGGAGGCTCTTACCGCCGAATCGCTTGCCTATGCCACCTTGCAGGGCAGCGCGGCCCATCGGGACTGGATCGACGGGCGGCCTTCTATGAGCGCTCCTTTGCCGGAGGGCAGGGTGGAGCTTTCAAGAGACGGAAATGCCCTGACGGTGGTCCTCGATCGGCCCGAAGCGAATAATGCAATCGATCGCCCGATCCGGGATAGACTGCACGAAGCGTTCGCTCTGGCCAATGCCGATCGCACTATCGAGCGCGTCGTCTTGCAAGCGCGTGGCCGCAGTTTCAGCCTGGGCGCGGAACTTGCCGAATTCGGCACGACGCGTGATCCGGCTCTTGCCCATGCGATCCGCGGAACCACCCTGCCTGCGCGCGAGGCGGTGAAGTGCAGGGACCGTATGGAGGTTCATGTGGACGGCGCTTGCGTGGGCGCGGGCCTGGAACTGGCCGCGTTCGCCTCGCGCATCGTGGCAACCCGGCGATCGTGGTTCCAGCTTCCCGAACTGGCGATGGGCATACTTCCAGGAGCGGGCGGTTGCGTGTCCGTCAGCCAGCGAATCGGCCGCCAGCGGACCTTGTTGATGGTGCTAAGCGGTCGTCGGCTCAATGCACGAGAGGCGCTGGACTGGGGGCTGGTCGATGCTCTGGTGGACGACCCGACCTGAAGCGATGGTGATTCGTACGTCGCGAGCATTCAGTCGGACGCGCGCGGCTTGCCAGGGGCGATCGAGCAGGCACAAGTCCGCAGGCTCTCCCACTGCCACCCGGCGCTCACGCCGGAGATCCATCGGATCGCACAGATAGAGCGCCAAAGCCTGCTCCGGGGTGAGGGTCTCTTCCTCGTTGAAGGCCGCGCCCGCCGCTGTGCGCCGATGGACCGCGGCATGCATGGCGCTCCAGGGATCGGCAGCGCCGTAAGGGGCGTCGCTTCCTCCGGCGAGGACCAGCCCCGCTTCCCGCAGGCTGCGAAGCCGGTAGAGATCCGGGTGGCAGGCCGGTTCGATCTCGGCCAGATAGCGGTCTCCATGTGCTGCAACGAACTGGGGTTGCACGCAGATTGCGATGCCGAGCGCGGCGATCGCCTGGACAAGGGCGGACGGAACGACGGAGGCATGTTCGATGCGGTCGCCGGCTCGCGTTCCTGTCGCTTCGAACAAGGCCAGCGTGAACACCAGCTCGACTTCGGTGACGCAATGAACCGCCACGTCGCGGCCCTGGCCATGGGCCTGCGTGATCCAGCGGCGCGTTTCGTCGAAATCCGGCAGGGCGCTTTCGTGCAGGTGAAGCTTGGCGGGGCCGAGACGCAGGCCGTCTGGAACATCGGTGTCGAGAAATGCCTCGGTGAGCGAGAGTGCACCGCCGAGGACAACCGATTGCCGCAGTGTGCCGTCGTTCTGTTGCGCCGCGAAATGGTCGGCGATCCGCGCATCGTTGGCGGGCGAAAGGTCGGTGAGGCCGGTGATGCCGAACGATGCGAGGCAGGCGCTGGTCTTGCCGAAATCGGGCGGGGAACCGCCGAGCGCGCCTTGCAGCCAGCGATCCTCGTCGAACAGCCGGCCGGTAAAGCCTGCGCCATCGCGTTCCAGACCTGGCGACGGCGCGGCCTGCCGAAGCAATTCGTCGAGAGCGGCACTGTTCAGGAACCACATCCGGCCGGTGCGGTGCTGGATCCGCAGCGGACGGTCCGACACGATGGCATCGAGCATGGCCGCGTCGGGAAGCTTGCCATCCAACACGCTTTCGCACAGCCCGACGCCGCGCAGCCAGCCCTGCCCCGGCAAGGCGAGGGCGGCGACCAGATCGTCACGGTTTGAAACTTGCGGAGGGCCGCAGGCGACGGAGGCGTCCCGCACGGCGAGCCCGGCCAAATGGATGTGATGATCGTGAAGGCCCGGCAGGAGGGCGCCCCCATGAGCCTTGATCACCGGCTCTCCGGGGCGAGGGGCAAGATTGCCGATGGCAACGATGGTTCGCCCCTCGATGCGCAGGTCGGCCACGCCCTGCCTGTAGATTTCGGCATCGCGGATCAGCATGCGACGCACGCCCCCAGATAGCGGTCGGTATCGGCGCCGATCGGCCGGACCGGAGCCGTCAACGCGCGCCGGGACACGTGGGGGAAACCGCTGCCGACGGCTCGCCCCCAGGCGCGCAACTCGCCTTCGAACGCCGCGCGATCGTGGGCGCGTTCCTCTGCAACAGCCATGGCGGTAATCGCGCTCATCGAGAGGCCGATGCGCTTTGCGCGCCCTTCGTGCAAGGCGCGAAGCACGGTGCGGGCGCCGACGATTCCGGTGAGCGGGTCGGCAATGGCATCGCCCACATATCCCACTTCGCCCGTGACCTCCGCGAGCGCCCGCGAAAGCCCCCCGGCCACACCGCAATCGTTGCCGATGCCCACCCAATCGGCGGCCTCTCCCCGCGCACCGTGGCCCGTTACCGTCAGCCAGACCAGCCCCGGAACCTCCCGGACCAGGGCGGCCGCATCGATGCCGAGGTGGCGCAGCGCCCTGGGGCGCGAGCTTTCGATCACCACGTCCGCACGCCGGATCAGGTCGATGAGGCGGGCCTTCTCATCGGTGCTGTCGAAGTCGACCAGCAGGCTGGCCTTTCCCTGGTTGATCAGGTCGAATGTAGCGGGATCGTCACGGCGTATGAGGTCGGGACGCGTGCGGCTTTCCACTTTGACGACGTCCATGCCCGCTTGCCAGAGCAAGTGCCCCGCCAGAGGGCCAGCCCAGATTGCCGAGAGATCGACGACGAGGGGCCGGTGTCCGATCGGTCGGGACCGGGCTTTGCCAAGTTCAAGCACTTCGATGGGGGGTGAAACCGGGTCTTCGTCAATTCCGGCGACGGGAAGGCCAAGGAGGCGCCCGCGCTCGACGAGATTGTGGCAGTCATGCGCCAGGGTGGCGGCGGCGATGGCATCGTTGTCGTGGATGGCGAGCGTGGCGTCACCGAACAGCGCGGGAAGCAGTTCACGATCGATCTCGCGGATCAGGGTCAGGGCGAACCATCCGCCGTCGCGGGTCGGCAGGAGGCGGCTGCCGCCCAGACCGGCGGAGATGGGTCCGCGAATCCGGTAGCCGCCGTTGGCGCCGCGTTCCCCCAGCAAAGTGGCACCGTCGAGACGGGGCAGGCCATGGTCGCGCGCGAGCGCCTCCAGTTGCCGGTCCGCCCAGCGTGCCAGCGGGATCGCCGGCCCGGTCGCGGATGGTTCAGCCGGCAAGTACGTCCTTGACCTTGCGGCGCAGCAGCTTGCCCATCTCGTTGTAGGGCAGCTCCGAAAGGAACACGATTTTCTCCGGCACGCGCGATGAGCGCAGGCGGGCGCGGACGAGATCCTTGATGTCGGGCTCGGCGGGGGCGTCGTGGCCTTCGCGAAGGACGATCGCGATTCCCACCGCTTCGCCCCATTCGACGGAGGGGATGGCGCAGGCGCAGGCGTCTGCGATGGCGGGATGAGTCAGCAGCACGTCCTCGATTTCCCCTGGCGACATGTTTTCGCCGCCGCGCACGATCACATCGTCGGCCCGGCCGGAAAGGAAGAGATAGCCATATTCATCCATGTATCCCGCATCGCGCGTGGGGAACCAGCCTTGCGCATCGAGCGCGCTCTTTTCCTTGTATTCGCCCGAGACCTGTTCGCCGCGCACATAGATTTCGCCAGGCTCGCCGGGGGGCAGGACTTCGCCGTTCTCGCCGCGGATCTCGATTTCCACGGTGGGGATGGGCTTGCCGAGCGAGGTGAGCCTTGCGCGCACCGCCGGATCGTCCGAAACCAAGGCTTGGCGGTGGTCTTCAGGGCCGAGCAGGGCCACCGTGGAACTGGTTTCGGTGAGCCCATAGGCATTGGTGAAGCCGGTTTCCGGAAACAGGTCCAGCGCCTTGCGGATCACCTCCATGGGCATCTTGCCGCCGCCATAGGCGATCGAGCGCAGGCTCGACACGTCCGCTCCGCCGGTCCGTTCCATGGTTTCGATGATGCGCGAAAGCATCGTCGGCACGACGAAGGCGTTCGACACGCGTTCCGCAGCGACAAGCTCCAGCCATGCTTCGGGAGAGAAGGCGGGCAGCATGACGATCGTGCGCAGGGCGTAGATCGAGGAGAGCAGGGCGGAAATCCCCGCGATGTGATAGGGCGGCACCACCACGAGCGCTGCGTCCGCTTCGTCGGCCGAGCCGAATTCGACAGTGCCGAGGATATAGCCGAGCAAATTCGAGTGACGCAGGATTGCGGCTTTCGGAGCGGCGGTCGTGCCGCTGGTGAAAAGCTGGATCGCAACCCCTTCGCCGGGATCGTATTCGCGGGCATCTTCGGCCGGGACGGTTTCCTGCGCCTTGAGCGCAAAGTCCTCGCGCGCGAGCACGGTGTGTCCCTGATCGCCCGCAATGCGGATAATGCGCTCTTCGTCGCCGATGACGAGGGCCGGAGCGATGCGATCGAGCAAGGCGGCAAGGTCCGCATCCGGCAGGCGATAGTTCAGCGGGCAGTAGGGCACGCCCGCCAGCGCCGCCCCGAACACCGCGATCATGGCCGCTTCGCTGCTCTCGTCGAGCAGGGCAACATACTGTGCGTCGCTTTGCCGGATGAGTTCGAAGGCGCCTCTGGCGGCATCCAGGAGATCGCCGTAAGTCCACCGCTTCCCCTCGCAGACGAGGCCGACGCGGTCCGGTGCGGCTTCAGCCGCCATTTCGAGGAGGAGGGCGATGTTCATCGTTTTGAGGTGCCTTGAATCGCGTGCCGTGAAGCGGCCGTTCGGGGTCAGTCCGAGGCCGGAAGCGGCTTTGCATCCTTCACCACCAGAGCCACTCCGTCGACCGAGAGCGAACCCTTGCCGGGTTTGACGCAGAGCAGTTCGTACTTGCCGTCGGCGTCGACATAGCGCTTGCCCATCAGCGTGCCGGCCGAGAAGTCGGCGGCAAGGGGCGAAAGATCGGCGGGTTTGGCTTCACCCATCGGCGCGCCGCCGCATTCGATCGTGCCGTCGGCGCAGCGGATCACCATGACCTCGGTATCGCAGGCGGCGCTCTTGAGACGGGTTCCAGGCTTCATCTTCTTGGTCCTTGAGGTCGATTTGCAGTTAGTCTGAATTCCGGAGGATCTGGCGGCGGTCCTGCCTCAGGCAATGGCGCCCTTGGATTTGAGTTCCTCGATCCGGTCCCATTCCACGCCCATTTCCATGAGGACGATTTCGGTGTGCTCGGAAGCCTGCGGGGAGCGCGTCGTCTCCAGCGCCTCGCCGTTGAACTGGACGGGGCCGCGCACCAGCTTCAGCGGTTTTCCGCCATCGGCGCCTTCCACTTCGATAAGCATGTCGTTCGCCAGCGCCTGCTCGTCCTCGGCAAGTTCCAAGAGGTTCAGGATCGGCGCCCATTGGCCCTTCAGGGTCTTCAGATGTTCCCGCCAGTAGGCGAACGGCTTTTCGGCAAAGGCTTCGACCAGGATGTCGCTGGCAGGCTTCGCATTCTCGATCAGGCTGAGCACATCCTGGAAGCGCGGATCGTCGGCGGCTTCGGGCCGGCCCACATGTTCGAACGTGTCGCGGATCAGGCCGGTGGGGCTGACCATGCACAAGTTGATCGTGCGGTCGTCCGACGTCCAGAAGTTGCCCATGAACGGGTTCTTCTTGCCGCCCCCCGAACTCGGCATCGAATTCTTCGAGATTATGCCGGTCTCGACGGCCTGCGCGATGTTGGCGCCCGATGCCCAGGCCGCCGTACTCATCAAGGAGACATCCAGTTCGGCGGCCTCTCCGGTCTTCTCGCGGTGGAACAGCGCCGCCGAGATGCCGCCGGCGATGAACATGCCGCCGATGGAATCGCCGAATGCGGGCATGCCCTGAGACAGCGGGCCGGGCAGTTCCGGCGGGGTCATGCAGTCGGCGATGCCGCTGCGGGACCAGAACGCCGTGCCGTCGAACCCACCCTTTTCGCGTTCGGGGCCCTTGTCTCCCCAGGCGCTGCCGCGCGCGTAGATGATGTTGGGATTGGCGGCGCGGATATGTTCCACATCGAACCGGTTCTTCTGGCGAACCTGCGGCAGGTAGTTCGTGAGGAACACGTCGCACTGCTTCGCCAGCTCGTAGAGCAGTTCCTGGCCCTCCGCCGTCGAGAGATCGATGCCGACGCTGCGCTTGCCGCGGTTCGGATGCTCGAACAGGGTGTGGCGCAGGGGGTCGAGCTGAACGCCGCCCATGTTGAGGAAGCCGCGCTGGGTATCGCCGCGCACCGGATGCTCGATCTTGATGACGTCCGCACCCCAATCGGCCAGAATTGCGCCGGCTGCGGGCGTGAACGTGAATTGCGCCACTTCGAGGACGCGCACACCCTGCATCACCTTCGTTGCCATGTTCAGCCAGTCCCCGTCATCGCTGTAATTTTTTCACCAACCCTCGCGCCGCAAGACTGGATTTCCGCCCTTGCCGAGGTTGCTTTCGGATGTGAGCGCAAAGGCTGGCACTGGCAACCCGCGCGCCATCGTGCCGACGATCATGCCGCGCCTGCCGGCTTTCATACGCCGGTGCGATCTTGCCGTGCTGCAGTGCACACTGCAAAAAACAGCGCAGCAGCGTGATTGTGCGCGGATGCAAAAAATGTTTGCGCAAATGCAGAAATCACAATTGACCGAATGTTCAAAAACTCCTAACCTAGGTTAGTAATGAGGCAGGGCTTGCACTTTCGAGCTCTCCCAGAACGACAGATAAAGTTTTTTGGAGATGCCAAGATGAACAAGTTCGTTGCCCTTGCCGCTGCCGCTTCCGTCGCCACCTTCGCCGTCGTTCCGGCCGCCTTTGCCGAAACCACGCAGTCGGTTCGCGCCGTTACCGAAGAAGCCGCCGCGCCTCTCGACCTGACCGCCGGCAAGATGCTCTATGTCGCCAACGGCCGCCTTGCGCCGATCTATCGCGTCGCTGCGGACGGCAATCCGCAGGTGATCCTCAACGGTCGCCTTGTGACCGTACCGGCTTCGAGCCTCTCGTCGGTCGACGGCAAGCTGATCACCTCGCTCTCGAAGAAGGACATCGCTTCGGCGAAGTAAGTCCTTTCTCAAAGCGCACAAGAAAAGGGCGGCTCTCGCGAGCCGCCCTTTTTGCTTTCGTGCATCGCTGAGACACTGGCTTAAGATTTGGCCCGCAACCGCGAGCCTGCCAGCTGATCAGCCGCGGTTTACGTTGTCGTAGATGCGGCTCATGTAATCGCGGAGCTGCTCGATTTCGTCGTCCGAAAAGCCCTGGAACATGCGGTCCTCGCTCTCGTTGGCGATCTCGCCCAGCTGGTCGAGAAGCGGCTTGGCCTTGGGTGTCAGGTAGACCGCGCGGGCGCGGCGATCGTCCGTCCGGTCGCGGCGTTCCAGCAGTCCTTCCGCGCAGAGGCGGTCGATCAGGCGGCCGGCGGAGGCCTCCGACATCTCCAGATATTCCGCGACGCTACGCTGGGTGGAGCCCGGATTGCGGGCGACCACGGCGATCATCGCCCACTGCGAACGGGTGACGTTGAGCGTCGCCACCTTACGGTCGAAATTATTGCGCTGGAGGCGGGATATCACGGTCATGCGCAAGCCGACCTGCCGACGGACGCTGATGTCGCGGCCGTTGAGGGCCTCGCCCAGTTTTCCGGTCAGCTTTTCTTCAGCCTCGGTATCCACGCAATACTCCTGATTCATTCCGGCGGTCAGACGCGCTCTATCACGATCGCCGGCGCCATGCCGCCCGCCGCGCACATGGTGATGAGGCCATAGCGGCCTCCCGTGCGTTCGAGTTCGTCGAGCGCGGTGCCGATAAGTATCGCCCCGGTCCCCGCGATGGGATGGCCCAGCGCGATCGACCCGCCATTCGGATTGACCTTCGCGCGGTCCAGGTCAAGGTCGCGCACGAATTTCTCGACGACCACGGCAAAAGCCTCGTTCACTTCCCAGACGTCGATCTGGTCCTTGGTGAGTCCCGCCTTGGCCAGAACCTTTTTCGCCGCTGGAACCGGGCCGTTGAGCATCAGGGTGGGGCAATCGCCGGTCTCGGCCATGGCCACGATGCGCGCGCGGGGCTTCAAGCCGTGTCGTTCGGCATAGGCCCCGGAGGCGAGCAGGATCGCCGAAGCGCCATCGACCACGCCGGAAGATATCCCGGCGTGATGGATCGGCTTGATGTCGAGATCGGGATAGACCTGAAGCACGAGGTCGCGGAAGGTCTTGCCCCCCGGTGCGGAAGGCATGTCGAGGAACATCTCGAAAGCCGGCTTGAGCTGGGCAAGGCTTTCGGCGGTGGTGTCGGGACGGGGATATTCCTCATGATCGAGGGTCACCCGCCCCTCATCGTCCTTCACCACGATCGTGGATCTGTCGAACCGGCCTTCGGCTATGGCCCTGGCGGCGCGGCGCTGGCTTTCCACGCCGAGCGCTTCCAGCTCCTCACGCGTGATGCCTTCCATGGCGGCGATGGCATCGGCTGCCACGCCCTGGTTGGTCTGCGGGTGCTTGGCCTGGAGGCGCGGATTGCCGGCACCCATGCCCGCGCTGCCGAGCCCGGCCTCGCGCATCTTCATGCCATGGGCGCCCGCGTAGGACAGCATGTCCATCCCGCCCGCGATCATGAGATCGGACATGCCGGACATGATCATCGCGGAGGCGAGGCTGGTTGCGGTGAGGCTGGAGCCGCAGAAGCGGTTGAGCGTGACGCCCCCGGCCTTGATGTCGTATCCCGCATCGAGCGCGGCCATGCGGCCGATGTCGCCGGCCTGGAGGCCGAGCGCCGCCGATACGCCCCAGATCACATCGTCCACTTCGGCCGTGTCGAAGCTGTTGCGTTCTTTCAGGGCGGCCAGCACGGCAGCGGAAAGGTGCTCGGGGTGCATCGTCGAAAGCGCGCCCTTGCCCATCTTGCCGATGCTGCGCGGCGTGCGGACCGTGTCGATGATATAGGCGTCGGTCACGATCTGCTCTCCTTCGGGAATCTTGTGGTCGGCCAAGTCGGGCGCCGGTTTGAAGCGGCCGTCGTTCCTCGAAGGGGTCATGCTGGTGCCCCGGACGAATTGCAATTGGACGCCGGTTTCCTATCGCCTTGGCGTTGCTTTCAGGTGAAAGTATATCGCGGGAGCGACGCTGCGCTGGAACATCGGCAGGCCGGCGCGACACGGCTTGACGATCCCGCGCGCTGCGCCAACATCTTCTTCCAGGTAGGGCGAAAGGGAGGGAATGGAAGGCAACGAAGAGCCGGGCGGTGCATTCGCACCCTTGCGCGAACCCACGTTTCGGCGGATCTGGATCGCCAGTCTGTTCTCGAATTTCGGCCAGCTTTTCCTCGGTGTCGGCGCGGCATGGGAAATGACGCAGCTGAGCAATTCGCCCAGCATGGTGGCGCTCGTGCAGTCGGCGATGATGCTGCCGCTGGTGCTGGTGACATTGCCGGCAGGAGCGATCGCGGACATGTTCGATCGCCGCCGCATCGCCATGGCGGGATTGACGTTCAGTGCCATCTGCGCGGCGGTGCTGGCCGCCATCGCCTTCGTGGGGCTGGTGACTCCCTGGCTGTTGCTCGGCTTCTGCGTGCTGATCGGCGCAGGGGTGGCCCTCTATTCGCCGTCCTGGCAGGCTTCCATCCCGGAACAGGTTTCCCGCGCGAACCTGCCGGCGGCTGTCGCATTGGGGACCATCAGCTACAATATCGCCCGCAGCTTCGGACCCGCGCTGGGTGGGCTGATCGTCGTCATCTACGGGGCGAAAGCCGTGTTCGGTATGACTTCGCTGCTCTATCTGCCGCTGCTCTTCGCGTTCTTCCTGTGGCGGCGTCGACATGCGCCTTCGCGACTGCCGCCGGAGCGCATGGACCGGGCCATCGTCGGCGGCGTGCGCTATGCGCTTCATGCTCCCGCGATCCGGACGGCGCTCGTAAGGGTGCTGGTCTTCGGGCTGAGCACGGCGACGGCCTCGGCGCTGGCTCCGCTGATCGCGCGTGACCTGTTGCAGGGTGATGCTTCCACGTTCGGCATCCTCCTCGGCGCGCAGGGGGTGGGCGCGGTGATCGGCGCGCTGTTCGTCAGCCGTATTCGTGAGGCGATTTCCACCGAACTGGCGGTGCGGATCTTCGCCGTGGGCACGGGAGTGGCGCTCGTCACGATCGGCATGAGCCGGGATCTCGTCGTGTCCTGCGCTGCGTTCCTGGTGGTGGGGGCCTGTAACATCCTCACCATCGCCATGCTCAATGTGACGGTTCAACTTTCCGCGCCGCGATGGGTTACGGCACGGGCGCTCTCGCTGTTCTCTTCCGCGATCACTGCCGGGATCGCCCTGGGCGCATGGGCCTGGGGCGAGATCGCCAGCGGTCGCAGCGTCGCCTTCGCGCTCGTCGCCTCCGGCATCGCAGTGGGCGCCACCGCCTTGCTGGGATTCATCTTTCCGATAGCGGCGGATCAGACGGACACGGCCGAAGCGCCGCTCCTTCATGAACCGGCGGTAGGAATGGCGCTGACCCTGCGATCGGGGCCGATCGTCATCGAAGTCGATTACGACGTCGACCCGAACCGCGCGCGAGACTTCTACGCGGTGATGATGAAGATGCAGTCCATGCGCAAGCGGAACGGCGGCTTCGAATGGTCGCTCGCGCGCGACATAGCCGATCCGGCGCTCTGGACGGAACGCTATCATTGCCCAACCTGGGGCGACTACTTGCGTCTGCGCGACCGGTTTACCCAGGGAGATTCCGATATCCAGGCGCAGGCGGATTCGTTCAATCGTTCGCATCACGGCAATCGCGTCCGCCGTCGTCTCGAACGGCCGTTCGGATCGGTGCGCTGGAAGGCCGAATCGCTGGATCCCCGGCAGGACACCGTTAGCTGGATCGCTCCGTGATCCGGGCCGTTCCGCCGCTGTTCCCATCCGGGGATTGCGGCGGGGCAGGGGCGCTGGCCTGCTGGCGGCAACCAATCGAGGGAGAGTGATGATGGCGGAAAGCCGCACCTGGCGCGTGATCCAATGGGCGACCGGCAACGTGGGCAGCCGCGCCTTGCGCACGGTGATCGAGCATCCGCGCATGGAACTGGTCGGCCTCTGGGTCAGTTCGCCGGGCAAGGTGGGCAAGGATGCGGGCGAACTCTGCGGCCTTGGACCGATGGGCGTGAAGGCGACGCATTCGCTGGAGGAACTGGTGGCGCTCGATGCGGACTGTGTCCTCTACATGCGGCAAGGCACCGACTGGGATGAAATCTGCGCCTTGCTGGAATCCGGCAAGAACATCGTCACCACGCGAGGGGACTTTCACAATCCGGCGCGAATGGACCCGGTGCTCCGCGAGCGGGTGGAGCAGGCATGCCGAACGGGGAACGCCTCTGTCTACAGCACCGGCTCCAGCCCTGGATTCGTGACCGAGGCGTTGGCGATCCCGCTCATGGCGCTTCAGCGCAGGCACGGCTTGCTCACCATCGACGAATATGCCGATGTCTCCAGTCGCAACTCGCCGAAAATGCTGTTTCAAGTCATGGGGTTCGGTGCGCCCATGGCGCCCTTCGATCAACAGCGGGCAGAGCATCTCAAGGGAGACTTCGGCAGTTCGCTATCGCAGATCGCCGATGCAGTGGGCCTTGAAGTGGACGAGATCGAGGCTTTCGGCGAACTTTCGCCGGCGCAGAGCGACGTGACGATCGCGGCGGGAACGGTTCCCGCCGGAACGGTGGGCGCGATGCGCACCACCATCACCTGCAAGAGCGGGGGCCGCCCCGTCATGCGCTTTCGAGCGAACTGGTACGTCACGCAGGATATCGAGCACGATTGGGACTTGCGCGAATCCGGCTGGCGAATTGCCACTGAGGGGGACACGCCGGTGAAAGTGGACATCACCTTTCCGGTCACAGCGGAAGAATACGCCGCCTACACGCCGGGGCTTACGGCGCATCGGCCGGTCAACGCTATCCCTGCCGTCTGCGCTGCGCCGCCGGGGATCCGCACGACGGCCGATCTGCCGCAGATCCTGCCGATCTTCGGCTAAGATTCAAACCCCCGGAGCCTGCTCGATGGATCGGGGTGACGAACAGGCGCGATTGCGAAACAGGGCAATCGCATCTTTCGCAGACATCGGGCGCCCATAGTAATAGCCCTGGATCTTGCCGCAGCCCAATTTGCGGATCATGTCGACTTCCCTCTCGGTTTCGGCACCTTCGGCAGTCGTGGACATGCCGAGACTGTCGGCCATGGCGACCACGGCGCGGACGATCGCCAGGCTTTCCGCATTGCCGGTCGCCGCGCCCTGAACGAAGGACCGATCTATCTTGATGGTCGAGAACCGAAGCTTGCGCAGGTAACCGAGGGAGGAATAGCCGGTGCCGAAGTCGTCCAGCGCGACCTTGCAGCCGAGCGCCATGACCTGTTCCAGCGCCGACCGGGCCAGCGTGGCATCGCGCAGGAAGATGCTCTCGGTCACTTCGAGTTCCAGCCGTGCGGCGGCGAGCCCGCTTTCGGTGAGAGCCGACACGACACTGGTGACGAAGTTCGGATCGAGCAATTGTTCGCCCGATACGTTGGCGGCGACGCGCACATGCTCTGGCCAGTTCATCGCTTCGCGGCAGGCTTCGCGAAGAACCCACTGCCCGATGGGGACGATCTGCCGGGTGTCTTCGGCAAGCGGGATGAACTTGACCGGGCTGATCGTGCCGTGCTCCTCGCTGTTCCAGCGCAGCAGCGCCTCGAAGCTGACCAGGGTTTCGTCCCGCGCATCCACCACCGGCTGGAAGCAGAGCGAGAACTCCCGGCGCTCCAGTGCACGGCGCATCGAGAACTCCAGCTTGCGGCGTTCCTCGGCATGGGCGTGGAGCGCAGGCTCGTAAGGAAAATGGGCGTTGCCGCCTTCGTCCTTCGAGCGATAGAGCGCGAGATCGGCGTTGCGCATCAGGGTTTCCGCCGTCGCTCCATCGCGCGGACCGATGGCCGAACCGATGGAGACGCCGACGAAGAGGGTGTGATGATCGACCTGGTAGGGCTGTGAAAGGCTCCGGATGACGCGCTGCGCCACCTTTTCCACGTACCCTGGTTCCGAAGCGTCGCGAACGACCACTGCAAATTCGTCGCCGCCCAGGCGGCCGCAGACTTCGCGTTCGGTCATCTGCTCCTTCAGTCGTTCGGCAACGCGCGTCAGCAACTGGTCGCCAACGTGGTGGCCGAGTGTTTCGTTGATCGTCTTGAAGCGATCGAGATCGATCATCAGCAGCGCGCAGCGCATGCGCAATTGCGAGGCATGAGAAAGCGCCTGGCCCAGGGCCTCGGTCAGCATCAGGCGGTTGGGCATGCCGGTGAGGGGATCGTAGCGGGCGAGCCAGGCGATCTTATCCGAATTCTCGCGCGCCTCGGTGACGTCCGAGCCCAGGCCGCGGAACCCTTCGAACCGGCCGCTTTCATCGAATTGCGGTGTACCCGAAAGCTCCCACCATCGCGGCCTGCCGCTTACGGTGGCGCGGACCAGCAGGTTGGAGAAGCTTTCGCGCCGCTTGAGGCGTTCGGCCAGATCGTGCAGGCTTGCCGGGAAGTCTCCGGTTTCCCAGGTTGGGCCGGCGATCAGTTGAAGGAACGGCAGGCCCTCCATCTCGCGGGCATCCATGCCCATTGCGAAGGCGAGGCGGGGCGAGGCGGCCCGGATGCGGCGGGCCGGATCGGTCTGCCAGAGCCAGTCGGCTTCGCCTTCTTCGAATTCGCGCATCAGCAGCGAAACCACTTCGTCGCGCTCGACCATGCCTGCTTCGGCGACTTTGCCGACCAGGAACTGCCGGGCGGACTGGACGGCTCCGGCCAAGACGACGACGATGAAGGCAGAGGTGACAAGGGCAACGTCATAGAGGCCGAGAGACAGGAAGCAGGCCACGGCCGAACCGCCGACGATTGCGGTGAAAACCAGCGTACCGAATGCAACGCCGGGGACCAGCACGGCGAATGCGGTCATCAGCATCGCCACTACGGTCCACAGCATGACCTGGTCGCGCGGTTCCAGGAATGGGCCGAATCCGCATAGAAGGAGCGACCAGATCAGTCCTTTTGCGGCGATCGCGGTGAAATAGGTGCGGATCTGATCCGGCCGGGGGCCAGTGCCTTCCGCATTCGCAAGCGCTCTTTCCGCGCGAGCCGCGTACCAGCCGACGATACAGACGGCTGCGATCCAACCGAGGATCGGGCGATAATCGAAATGCGGCCCCAGCAGCGCGACAGCGGCCAGCATGGCGGCGAACCGCGTTGCGGCACGGGCGACGGGTGCCCGCCCAAGGCAGGCATATTGAAGCGCACGCAATTGTCCCCAGTCGCATGCCGCGCTCGAATCGCTATCCCGCCGGGCAAACCCAAGGATCGCGGAGACCGGCAGTTCCTGCGGCAGCGGGTGAATGGAATGTGACCGCTTTCTCACAAACTAGCCTTTACCGGGCGAAGCCTTATCGCCCGGTAAACCATAGCGCATTTGCCGTTGCGGTGAAGGCGCCCGCTCTGGGGAAAGCCTCCGATCCGGCGCTATTCGACGGTGACGCTCTTGGCCAGGTTGCGCGGCTGATCCACATCGGTGCCTTTTACACAGGCGACGTGATAGGCCAGCAACTGGGCGGGAACGGCGTAGACCAGGGGTGCGATAAGCGGGTGGACGCGCGGCATCTCGATCGTGGCTATGCAGCCTTCGCCCGCTTCGGCAATGCCTTCCGCGTCCGAAATCAGCACGACCTTGCCGCCGCGCGCACGCACTTCCTGCATGTTGCTGACGGTCTTCTCGAACAGCGGGCCCGACGGGGCGAGCACGATCACCGGCACCGCCTCGTCGATGAGGGCGATGGGGCCGTGCTTCATCTCGCCCGAGGCATAACCTTCGGCATGGATGTAACTGATTTCCTTCAGTTTCAACGCGCCTTCGAGCGCCAGCGGATAGTCCGGGCCGCGGCCGAGATAGAGCACGTCCCGAGCCGGGGCGATGAGGTGCGCCATAGCGGCGATCTCTTCGTCATGATCGAGCGCGGCATTGAGGCTGGCGGGGGTTTGGAGCAGATGCTGGACCACCTCGCTCTCTTCCGCCCGGTCCATGCGGCCGCGCTTCACGGCGAGATGCGCGGCAAGGGCGGCCAGCACGGCAAGCTGGCAGGTGAAGGCCTTGGTGGAAGCCACGCCGATTTCCGGACCGGCGTGCGTCGGCAGCAGCAGGTCCGCCTCGCGCGCCATGGTGCTGGTGGGCACGTTGACAACGACGGCGATGGTCTGGCCGGCGGCCTTGCAATGCTTCAGCGCTGCCAGCGTATCGGCCGTCTCGCCCGACTGCGAGATGAACAGAGCCAGGCCGCCGGGTTCCAGCACCGGGTCGCGGTAGCGGAATTCGGAAGCCACATCGATGTCGACCGGCAGGCGCGCGAAAGTCTCGATCCAGTACTTGGCCACCATACCCGCGTAGAAGCTGGTGCCGCAGGCGACGATGGTGATGCGCTTCACCGTCGAAAGGTCGAAGTCGATCTGAGGCAGAGCCACCGATTCGTCCACCTGGTGGATGTAGCTGCGCAGGGTCTGCGCCACCACGGTGGGCTGCTCGAAGATCTCCTTCTGCATGAAGTGGCGGTAATTGCCCTTCTCGATGGCGACGGCCGAGGCGCCGGAGGAGACGATCTCGCGCTCGACCGGGTTGTTTTCAGCATCGAAGATGCGCGCGCCTTCACGGGTGATCACCACCCAGTCGCCTTCCTCAAGGTAGGAGATGCGCTGGGTGAGCGGGGCGAGGGCCAGGGCGTCCGAGCCGACATAGGTCTCGCCTTCGCCGTAGCCAACCACCAGCGGCGAGCCGAGGCGGGCGCCGATCAGCAAGTCCGGATGCTGACGGAAGGCGATGGCGAGCGCGAAGGCACCGCGCAGTTGCGGCAGCACGATCTTCACCGCCTCTTCCGGCGACAGTCCGGCTTCGACCTGCTCGGAAACGAGGTGGGCGACCACTTCGGTATCGGTCTGGCTCTCGAAGGTGCGACCGCGCGATTCGAGGGCCTCGCGCAGAGGCTTGAAGTTCTCGATGATGCCGTTGTGAACCAGAGCGAGATGCTCGGTGGCGTGCGGATGCGCATTGGCGGCGGTGGGCGCGCCGTGGGTGGCCCAGCGGGTGTGGGCGATGCCAATCAGACCCGGCGCCGGATCTCGGGCGAGTTCGTTGACGAGGTTGATCAGCTTGCCCTGGGCGCGGCGGCGGATGAGCTGGCCATTCTCGACCGTGCAGACGCCCGCACTGTCATAGCCGCGATATTCCATGCGCCTCAGGCCGTCGACGAGCCGATCCGCGACCTGTTCCTTGCCGACGATGCCGATGATTCCACACATTGTGCTTGCTGTACCCTGGTTCGAAACGAAACTGCCTTACCGATACCTCGATAATGGTTGGTGTCTGGTGACGCCACCATGAAGGCTTGGTAATGTGTGCAAAGTGGTTGGCTTTTCGGATGTAATCCGCCTGCTCAATCGTCTCCGCTGAGCAGGGCTCCGATCCCGCCGACTGCGCCAAGGCCCAGCAGGGTGCTCTCACCGCGGTTCTGCCCGCCGAAAGGCATTGCGGAGGCCATCATCCGCCCGGCCAGGCGCGAGAACGGCAGCGACTGGATCCAGACTTTCCCCGGACCGCGCAGCCGCGCGAAGAACACGCCTTCGCCGCCGAAAATCATCGATTTGACCGAGCCGGCACGCACCAGGTCGAAGTCTATGCCGGAGGTGAAGGCGGCGACGCAGCCGGTGTCGATGTGAAGTTCCTCGCCGGGTTCCAGCGTTTTCTCGATCACGGTGCCGCCCATCTGCACGAAGACCCAGCCGTCGCCGTCGAGGCGCTGCATGATGAAGCCTTCGCCGCCGAACAGGCCGGTCATGATCTTCTGCTGGAAATGGACGCCGATCGACACGCCGCGCGCGGCACAGAGGAAGGCGTCCTTCTGACAGATCAGGCGGCCGTCCACCTCGTCCAGCTTGATCGGCACGATCGAGCCGGGGATCGGCGCCGAAAAGGCGACACGGGCCTTGCCGCGACCTTCATGGGTGAAGACAGTCGTGAACAGGCTTTCGCCGGTGACGAGGCGCTTGCCGGCGCCGAGCAGCTTGCCCATGAAGCCGCCGCCCTGTTGACCCGCGCCGTCACCGAACACGGTGGACATGGTGATCGAAGAGTCCTTCCAGACCATCGCGCCAGCTTCGGCCACCGCGCTTTCGCCGGGATCCAGCTCGATCTCCACGAACTGGAGTTCATGCCCCTTGATCTCGAAATCGACATCGTCCGCGATCGCGGCGCTGCGCCTATGGTTCGAAGGGCTTTGGGTCCAAGGACTGTTCGACATGTAAACTCCGGTAATCGGGACAGATTCGTTGCGTTCTATGTGGGAATCGTGAAAGTTCTTGTCAAATAGCGCTCGTCGGATAGTCTGGACGCTTGGACGAACACCGTTCCGACTAAAATCGCCCGGCAAGACCTTTCGGTTCAAGAAACCGCTGGTTCAAGACTGGGGCGCGATCGGTGTTCCTTGAGAGGATAAGCGCCGATGAACTTCAACAAGAAGTCGGTTTCATTCGTTTTCATCGGCCTGGCCAGCATAGGTGGGGCTTTTTCCGGAGCTGCTTCCGCGCGGGACATCGGCAGTGCGTCGGTTGTGAACACCGCGCTTCATGTCGATAGCCGCAGCGACGTCAGCAAGGGTTTCGCCCTCATTCGCGCAGGCAAGCCGGCGCAGGCCGTCAAGATGTTCGATTCGGTGATCCTGGCCAACGAACAGGCGCTGGGCGGGGACGTTCGCCCTCGGCTCTGCCAGTCGAAGGCGACGCCGGAACCGATCGTCGCCGGCAAGGCGGTGGCGGTGAGCAGCGCGGTTTGCGATGCGCATTTCGGCAAGGGCTTCGCGCTCGTCGATCTCGGCCGGGGCGATCTCGCTGAAGCCGAATTGCGCCGCGCCACCGAGCTCGCGCCGACCGATGCGCATTTCGCCAACGAGTATGCGGAACTGTTCAAGTCGCGCCGCGAATGGCAGCGTTCTTACGACCTGTTCGCGCATGCCTGGGACATCGTGGACAAGAGCACGTCCGGCGGTGATGCCGGGATAGCGGCGCGGGCGCTGCGCGGCATGGGCTATACCAAGATCGAGATGGGCCAGCTTGGCGAGGCGGAACGGCTGTTCCGTCAATCGCTGGAGTACGATCCCGCCAATGCAGGCGCCAAGAGCGAGCTGGACTTCATCGCCCAGAAGCAGGCTATCGGCGCCTGATCGCGGCCTGATACTGATAAGTTCGTCAGGGAGGACGGGCGGTCCATGGGCCGCCCGTTTCCTGTCAACCTCCTGACTTCTCGGCTTTCTTTTTCTTCATGGCATCGTGGAAGCGGTCGGCCCAGCCGGGCTTGACCAGCTGTTCGCCGCGAACGAGGCGCAGTTCGCCATCGGCCACGTCTCGGGTCACCGTGCTACCGGCGGCGACGATGGCATCGGCGCCGATCTTCACTGGCGCGACGAGGGCGCTGTTCGAGCCGATGAAGGCGCGTTCACCGATGACGGTGCGGTGCTTGAAATAGCCGTCGTAGTTGCAGGTGATAGTCCCCGCGCCGAGGTTTGCCTTGGCGCCAACGATTGCATCGCCGACATAAGTGAGGTGATTGGCCTTGGCGCCTTCACCCAGTTCGGCATTCTTTACTTCGACGAAATTGCCCACCTTGGCGCCCTTGCGCAGGACCGCGCCCGGACGCAGGCGCGCATAGGGCCCGATGGCGACGCCGCTTTCCAGCGTGGCGCCTTCGAGGTGCGAGAAGGCGTGAATGACCACATTGTCGGCCACCGTCACGCCGGGTGCGAAGACCACGTTGGGCTCGACGGTAACGTCCCGGCCCAGCTTGGTGTCCCAGGCGAAGAACACCGTTTCCGGGGCGATCAGGGTAGCGCCGTCTGCCATGGCGGCGATGCGGCGCTTGGCTTGCCAGCGCGACTCGGCCTCGGCCAGTTCGCCGCGGCTGTTGATGCCGCCCACTTCATCGGGATCGGGCGTGACGATCACCGCGCAGGCACGCCCTTCCAGCGTCGCGACATTGACGATGTCCACCAGGTAGTATTCGCCCTGGGCGTTGTCGTTGCCCACGCGGGCGAGCAGGTCGAACAGGTCGGCGGACTTTACCGCCATGAGACCGGAATTGCAGAGGCGGCAGGCGCGCTGTTCTTCGGTGGCGTCCTTGTATTCCACCATCATCGCGATGCGCCCGTCGTCATGGGCGAGGACGCGGCCGTACTGGAGCGGATCCTCGGGCTCGAAGCCGAGAACGACCACAGCGGGCGAATCGTCGGCATGAAGCCGGTCGATCATCGCCCGCATCGTCGCGGTGCTGACGAAGGGCACGTCGCCGTAGAGAATCAGCACGTCGCCCGTGAAATCCGCCAGCGCGCCTTCGGCCTGCTGCACCGCGTGGCCGGTGCCCAGCTGCGGTTCCTGCACCGCGATCGCGGCGCGGCTGCCAAGCGCTTTTTCAAGCTGCTCGCGGCCGTGACCGGCCACCACCACCTGCCGCTCCGGCGCCAGTGCGGCTGCGCTTTCCAGCAGGTGTTCCAGCATCGGGCGGCCGGCTATGGGATGGAGCACCTTGTGCAGGTCACTCTTCATGCGAGTGCCCTTGCCGGCGGCGAGGACGACGATAGCGAGAGGGGTGGAATGTTCGACCATGCGCATCACTTGCCAGCAAATTGTTGCGGTTTCCACAGCGACAAGCCACTGATCTGCGAATGACGGACTTCCCTTTCGATATCGTCGGTTTCGATCTGGACGGAACCCTGCTCAATTCGCTTGGCGATCTGGGCGTTGCACTCAATCACGCCCTGTCCCTGGAGGGGCGGGCGGCTATCCCGAAGGATGCGGTGCGCGACTTGGTCGGCGGCGGCGCCCGGAAGATGCTGGCCAAGGGGCTGGAGGTTACCGGCGGGTCGGTTTCGGACGCGCGCCTGACCGAACTGCACCAGGCGCTGATCGACTTCTACAGCGATCATATCGCCGTGGAAACGCGGCTCTATCCCGGCGGTGAAGCCATGCTCCAGGGGCTGGCGGCGCGGGGGGTGAAGATCGCGGTCGTGACCAACAAGCTGGAACGGCTGGCCGTTAAGATCTTCGCGGAGATGGAGCTTTCGCACCACTTCTTCACGGTCATCGGCGGCGATACGCTCGGCCCCGGTCGCGCCAAGCCCCGGCCGGACCTCATCGAACTGATGCTGGAGCGGGCCGGAGGCGTGCCGATCCGGGCGGCCTTCGTCGGCGATACGACTTACGATACCGGTGCGGCGGCGGCGGCGGGCGTTCCCTGCGTGGCGGTGAGCTTCGGGTTCAACGACAGGCCCCCGCAAGAACTTGGCGCGACGGCGGTTATCGATCACTTCGACGAACTGATCCCGACGCTCGAACGTATCGGTGCGGCAGCCGAAACCGCCTGAGAGCCCGTTTGAAAATTCGCTGAAGGCGAATTTCGCGGCGCGGGCCGGTGCCGCTCTAAAAATGCCCCTGCGGGCATTTTTCAAACGGACTCTGATCACAACGCCCTGCCGATAAGCGGGGCCACGGCTTGTGGCGCAGACGCAATCGTGCCAGCCCCTGCTGGACAGGAGCGGGAGAGAAACGCGATGCCGACGCCGGGTGAAAAACTGCGCGCGCTGATCGAGAACGGCGAGCACTTCGTGGCCGCCGAAGCCTATTCGGCGCTGACCGGAAGGATCGTCGAGCATGTCGGCTTCAAGGCGGCCTACCTCGGCGGACATGCCTGCTCGGCGTTTCATTATGCGGTGCCCGACAACGGCATCTTCAGCCAGGTCGAGATGATCGAGCAGTCGGCCCGCATCGCGCAGGCCATCGATATCCCGCTGATCGTCGATGCCGATACCCTGGGCGAGACGGTGGCGGACGCGTACCACTTCACCCGCCGCTACGCCGCCGCCGGGATCGCCGGATATCATGTCGAAGACGAGGTGAACCCCAAGCACTCAAAGCACGTCAACGGGCTCTGCTCGATCGAGGACATGCAGTTGCGCATCGAGGCCGGGGTGAAGGCGCGGGGCGATTCGGGGCTCGTCATCATCGCGCGCTGCGATGAACTCTATACCATCGCCAATGGCGGCGGCGGCACCGGTTCGGTCGAGGAAGCGATAAAGCGCGGGCATGCCTATGCCGAGGCCGGGGCGGATGCCATCGTCTTCGCCAGCGCGCCGCCGGAGCAGCAGGCCGAAGTCATTCCGCATATGCCGATTCCCGTCTGCACGCTCGGCTTCAACTTGCCGAACACCGCCTTCACGCTCTCCACAGCCTGGGGCTGGGTTTCGGCGGCGGTCGGCCATCTGGCGATGGCGCGCGAGTTGATGGAAACCGGGGCGGTGAAAAGCGCGATGAATGCCTTCACCAACTTCCCCGAGAAGTACGATCTGATCGACCAGAAACTCTACGATGACCTGATCGTCGGATGGGCGGAGCGGACGGGCCGGCCGACGCGGCCCAATCACGCGCGGTAGGAGAAGTACCCTCACGTCTTGCGGCGCAGCCAATAAGGCGTGCAACGCAGCCATGGGCGCCGGACGGATAGGCGAGGCGCAACATCGACAGTAGCGGGGTGCAGGGGCGATGGCCCCTGCCTTTCACTTACTTCTTCGAGACTTTTTCAGGCTCCGGCAAGACAAGAACCTCCAGCCCCTGCGCCGGATCGAGATAGCGCTGCGCCATCGCCTGGACATCTGCGGAAGTGATGGTCATCAGCCGATCGCGGGCCTTGCTGAAGCGTTCGATGCGATCGGGTTGGCTCTGCGCGCGATCGACCAGCGAAAGCCAGCCGGCATTGCCTTTCAGCGCATTCTGGTAGGCTTCGACGAGCGGCGCGCGGGCGCGTTGCAGCATATCATCGCTGACCGGCGCCGCGCGCAGTTCGCGCAGGACTTTCACAATGGCCTCGCGTCCGGCGGGGACGTCCGCCACGTCGAGCGAGGCGGCGATGGCGAAAGTGCCGTACCCCTTCCAGTAGCGGGAAAGCGAGCTTCCGGCGGAGGGCGAATAGGCCTTGCCGAGCGCCTCGCGCAGGCTGTCGGTCAGTTCGATGCGCACGACGCGTTCCAGCATCTGCAGCTTGAGGGCATCGAGCGGATCGGCATCGTCGCGGGTGGGCCAGGTCAGGCGGAGCAGGGCCTGGTCCGTGGGGCCGGTGTGGCGGACGACGCGGGGGGTGCGATCGGCGGTGAAAGTGCGGGGCGGTTGTTCGTCGTAGGGCCGGAAGGCGGCTTCGCGCGAGGGAAGGGCGCCGAAAGTGGCAGCCACGAAGGCGATGGCTTTCGCCTCGTCGAAATCGCCGACAATCCCGATTTCGAGAGCGCAGCCTGCGAGCCGGTCGGAGATGGCGTCGCGCAGCTTCGCGTAAGTCAGCTGGCGATAGGCTTCCACCGGCTGGAGACTGAAGCGGGGGTCGTTGTCCGAGACGATCCGTCCAAGGTCCGCGCCCAGTGCCGAGGATGGCGTCGCGCGAAGCTGGGCGAAAGTGTTGTTCACCTGCTGCCGGTACTGCACCTCGCCTTCCTGGCGGTAGCCGGGATCGGTGACGAGCGCTGCGAGCAATTGCAGCTGCAGTTCGAGGTCGCGCGGGGTGGTGGCGGTCTGCGCATCGAAGCTTGCGGCATCGCTGGAGAGCCCGAAGCCCAGGGAATGGCCCGCCATGATGCTGTCGAGGTCGTCGCGGCTGTGCTTGCCCAGACCGCCTTTTTCCAGCCAGCCGACCATGTCGGTGGCCAGGGGATTTTCGCGCGTGTCCAGCATGTCGCCGCCGTCGATGGACAGGCTCACGCGGATGCGGTCCTTCTCCAGCTCGGTCTGCTTGAGATTGAGCATGACGCCGTTGGCGAAGCGAAGCCTACGGATGCCGAGCAGCGGATCCTGCGCGTCGCCGACCACAGCGCCGGGCTTGCCGAAATCCGTGTAGGCGAACTGCGCCGCCGCCTGCCCGTCCTCGCGCGGGATCGGACCGCGCATGGCGCGTTTCCACGTGTCGCGGATGGCCGGCTCTCCGCCTTCGGGCGCCTTGCGACCTTCGAAGCGGATCAGCGGTTTGTCGAGCGCGACAGCCTCGCGTCTCAGCGCGGCAAGCACGGCTTTGGGCGTGATGGCGGGTGCGAAGGATTCGAAGCGCTCCAGCGCCGAGGAAGGCGTGGAAGGGACGATGCCGTCATCGACGAGCGCCAGCGCGATCGCCGCCAGCGTCGCATTGCTGCGCGTGTTCGCGGAACCGGCGGCATTGATGAGCGAAGTCCGCAACTGCGCGAGCTGCTCGGCGATTTCTCCGGCGCCGAAGCCATGGGCGAGGGCGCGGCGATATTCACGGGCGGTGGCGTTGACGCCTTCTGCCCACTTCCCGTCGACGCTGTCGATGATGAGGCGGGTGGAGCGGGCGGTCTCGAAGACGTCTCCCGTGCCGAACCCGGCCCCGCGAAACGGCGGCTCGGCACTGCGCGACAGCCGTTGGAGGCGGCGATTGACGACCGCGTAGCCGATAGAGCGGAGCAGGTTCTCCTGGCGCTGGGCGATGGTGTCGGGCTCGTCCAGCCAGCTGCCGTTGCGCTGGATCACCACGCGTTCGGAAAGGGCCGGGTCGATCCACAGGCCGGTCCTGCCGCGGTCCTTGCGATCCACGGGTCCGGCATCGGGCTGCGGTTCGGCGGCGGGGCCTTGCCAGTCATTGAAGTGGCGGACGATTCCGGCTTCGACCTGCTTCGGATCGAAGTCTCCGACGACCACCAGGGTAACTTGGGACGGGACGTATTCGCGCTCGTAGAAGGCGCGGAGGCTCTGCGCGTCGGCAGCATCGAGCGTGGCGACGGTGCCGATCGGGAAGCGGCTGGCGTAAAGGGCGCGGGGGTAGAAGAAGCGCGCCGAATCGATGGCATTGCGCAGCGAGAACGTGTTGCGGTCGCGCATTTCCGAGAGGATCACGCCGCGCTCACGCGAGACGGCGCCTTGCGAGATCGTCAGCTCGCTGGCCGTCTCGCGCATCAGCATCAGCGCGGTGTCCAGCAAGGCGGCGTCGTTGCGGGGCAGGTCCAGCTTGTAGACCGTCTGTTCGAAACTGGTGGAGGCGTTGGTGTCGGCGCCGAAGGCAAGCCCGTCGCGTTCGAGCAGCGGGATCATCTTGCCCTCGGGAACGCGCGTGCTGCCGTTGAAGGCCATGTGCTCGACGAAGTGCGCATAGCCCTGTTCGCGCTCATTCTCGTCGAGAGAGCCGGCGGAAACTTCCATCCGCACCACCCCGGTCCCGGCGGGGGTGGCATTGTGGCGGATCACGTAGCGCATGCCGTTGGCGAGGCGGCCGAACCGGAAATCGGGATCGACAGGCACGTCGCTGGTTTCGAAGGCCCAACGCGTGTCGTCGATGCGCGCGTCCTTGGCCAGGGCGGGCACGGCAGCGGCCGGAAGCGAGGCGGCAAGGACCAGCGCGGCGATGAGAGCAGTTCGCATGGCGATGGCCTGCCTCAGCAAGCCGCTGATAACAAGGGGGCGTGGGCAGGGGAATTCAGGAGCCGTGTGCGGCGAAGACGGCAAAAAGCCCGGCGCACCTTGCGGTGGCCGGGCTTTTTCAGCTGTCCTGCGAGGCTTACTTGCCGCGCAGCTTGCGATGCTTCGAAAGGTCGAGGACTTCGCTCGGGCCGTTGTCGTCCTGGAGCAGGCCGAGGCGGCGGGCGACTTCCTGGTAAGCCTCTTCTTCACCGCCGAGATCGCGGCGGAAGCGGTCCTTGTCCAGCTTTTCGCCGGTGTGCATGTCCCACAGACGGCAGCCGTCGGGGCTGATTTCGTCCGCCAGGATCACGCGGCTGTAGTCGCCATCCCAGATGCGGCCGAACTCAAGCTTGAAGTCCACCAGACGGATGTTGATCGCCGCGAACATGCCGCACATGAAGTCGTTCACGCGGATGGCCATGGCCGAGATGTCCTGCATCTCTTCGTTGGTGGCCCAGCCGAAGCAGGCGATGTGCTCTTCCGCGATCATCGGATCGCCCAGCGCATCGTCCTTGTAATAGTATTCGATCAGCGTGTGCGGCAGGGGCTCGCCCTCGGGAATGCCGAGGCGCTTGGAGATCGAACCGGCGGCCACGTTGCGCACCACGACCTCGATCGGGATGATCTCGACCTGGCGAACGAGCTGTTCGCGCATGTTGAGGCGGCGGATGAAGTGGTTGGGCACGCCGATGTGATTGAGGCGCGTGAACACGTACTCGCTGATGCGGTTGTTGATCACGCCCTTGCCCTGGATCGTGCCCTTCTTCTGCGCGTTGAACGCAGTGGCATCATCCTTGAAATACTGGATCAGGGTGCCGGGTTCGGGGCCTTCGTAGAGGATCTTGGCCTTGCCCTCGTAGATCTGGCGGCGACGGGACATGCGTGTTCGTCCTTGAAACTGTAAAAGAGCAAGCCTCGGTCCGATGGAAATCGCATCACGAGAAATCGGGGCCGGGGCGTTCGAGCGGGCATATAATGGAAGCAGGGGCAAAAGCAAACGGCGCTTGCGGGAGACGTTGTCCGAACGGGGGCGGGAACGGATCAGCCGCGCGCAGCGGAGAGTTCGGCAACCAGGCCTTGCGCGGCTTGCTTGACCTGTGTCCAGGTCGTTTCGAACCCCTCCGTACCGCCATAGTAGGGATCTTCCACGTCTCGCCCCTCCATGCCCGGAACATGATCGAGCAATAGCGACAGGCGGGCATTCGCCGTCACCGGGGCGATGCGCCTCAGGTCGGCAAGATTGGCGGCATCGAGGGCTACGATCCGGTCGAACCGCTTGAAGTCGCCCGCGGTCACCTGGCGGGCCGCATAGCGGGAAATGTCGATGCCGTGTTTGAGCGCTTCGGCGCAGGAGCGCGGGTCGGGTGATTTTCCGGTGTGCCAGGAGGCCGTGCCCGCCGAATCGATCTCCACGCCCAGCCCCGCGGCTTCCGCCGCCTGGCGCAGGGCGGCTTCAGCAAGGGGAGAGCGGCAGATATTGCCGAGGCAAACGAAGAGGACGGAGGGGCGATGCGCGTTTTCGGACATGAGCCGAAGCTAGCGCGGAAGCGGGGCGATCTCAAATCAGGTCGAAAATCGCCGCCGTGCGTTTAGCGGTGTCCGAAGATGCGTTCGAGAAGGGTGGGCTGGTCCATCGGCTGGATCGGGCCGTGAAAGCGCCGGCGGAGGCCGGGATCGAGCGGGGTGCGCGGGGTCCAGATCCGCTCGGAACGATAGGTGCTGTCTTGCGTCAGGGCCATGGGCAGAGGCTCCTTTCCTCGGGGTCATTCCTGAGAATAAACCCCGAGTCTGACTGAAAGTTTCCTTAACCGTGCAGCAAGGCCGTTCCTGGCGGGCTCTCAGACCGGCGCTCCGGCCTCCTGCGCAAGCAGCCGGACCATGTCGCAGACCTCCTTGGCCATGAACGGCTTGCCGAGCATCGGCCGGTCGGCGTGATCGGCGGGGAGATGGCGGCGGTCGTATCCGCTGACGAAGGCGAAAGGCGTGTCGCGGGCGGCGAGTTCGTCCGCAACCACATCGATTCGCTCGCCATTGAGATTGCCGTCGAGCAGGGCGAGGTCTGGATCGGCTTCGCGGATCATGGCAAGCGCCTGTTCGCAGGACGTGGCGGGACCGAGCACGATGGCGCCCCAGTCCTCTATCTCCATCATCAGTTCCATGGCCACCAGCGGCTCATCCTCGACGATCAGCACCTTGAGTTCGCGGGGGCTGCGTTCGATCGGGGCGGCTTGAGCCGCTTGCGGTTCTTCCGAAGGTCGATCGGAGTCGACGGTGCGAGCCACCTCGTTCTCGATGCCCTGATCGGCAAGCGGCAACACCAGCTGCCAGCGAACGCCTTCGCGATCGTAGTCCGCGCCGATCCGGGCGCCATCGGCAGCCATGCTGCTCTCGATGAGGGTGGAGCCGAAGCCGCGGCGATCCGGCGCCGTCACCGGAGGGCCGCCGCGTTCGGTCCAGGTCAGCGAGAGCACTTGCCCCCGGAACGCCCAGTCCAGCGTGACGGTGCCCGCTTCATTCGAAAAAGCGCCGTACTTGTGCGCATTGGTGGCCAGTTCGTGGAGAATGAGCGAGAACCGCAGCGCAATTTCCGGCGGCAGTTCCACGTCGGGCCCCGACAGCTTCAGCCGATCCTCGCTGACGGCGCCGATGGCGACCTGGTCGGCGATCAGGCTGCGCAAGCTGGCCGGTTCCCATGTCGTCACGCTCAGCAGCGAATGGGCGCGGGCGAGGGACTGGAGGCGGCCGCTGAACGACTGCTGGAAATCCTCGGTCGAACGGGCATGGCGGAAGCCCTGAGAGGCGATAGCCTGTACGGTCGCCAGGGTGTTCTTCACGCGATGGTTCAGCTCGCCGATCAGCAGGCGCTGGGTCTCCTCGGCGCGGTGTCGTTCGGTGACGTCGAGCAGCTCGATCATGACGCTGGCCCCGCGCGAGCCGGTGCCGGCCAGCGAGGAGCAGTACCATTCGCCTTCGCGCAGCGCCCCGTCGGCACGGACGAAGCGATGTTCCTGCGTCTCGCGCCGGTCTTCGCCGCCCAGCAGCGCGCGCATGCCTTCGACGAAGCCGGGCCGGTCGGCCGGGGCAAGGAACGGGGCTTCCTCGACCTTCAGGCCGAGGATCTCCTGCGCGGCAAAGCCCACTTCGCGTTCGGCACTGCGATACCAGCTGACGATCCGCAGGTTGGCGTCGATCTCGAGCACCGCGAGCGGCGAATTGTCGCCGTGGGCGCGCAGACGGCCGAGAGCGAGGCCGAGTTCGTCGCGCTGACGGGCGATCTCGCGGCGCTGGCGGGCCAGTTCGACGAAGACCGCAACCTTGGAATTCAGCTCCACCATGTCGAGCGGCTTGAGCAGATAATCCACCGCGCCTGCCTCGTAGCCCCGGAAGCGGCGGCGTTCGTCGGTGGCGAGCGCGGTGAGGAAGATGATCGGCACGGCGCGGGTGCGTTCGGTGCCGCGCATCAGTTCGGCCAGTTCGAAGCCGTCCATCTCCGGCATCATGACGTCGAGCAGGGCCAGCGCGAAATCGTGACGGAGCATGGCCTCCAGCGCCTCGAACCCGGACGAGACGGTGACGAGTTCCACGCCGGGCTGGTCGAGCGCGGCTTCGAGGACGAGCAGGTTCTCCCGGATGTCGTCCACGGCCAGGATTTTCAGCGGCTCATTCAGCAAAGGTCGCCTCCTGGATGTCGTTCTTGTTGCGGCGCCAGATCTTTTCGTAAGGCGCGAACTCGGCGAAGTTGTCGCTCTCTGTAGAGAAGTGCACGGTTTCTTTCGACCCCAAACCCAGGAATCCTCCGGGCGGGAGGGACTGCGCGAAGAGCCCCAGCGCGCGGTCCTGCAAGGCGCGGTCGAAATAGATCAGCACGTTGCGGCTGGATACCAGCTGGACCTCGGAAAACACCGCGTCGCTCGCAAGATTGTGGTCCGCGAAGACGGCGCGGCGGCGCAAGGTGGGATCGAACCGCGCGACGCCGTAGTTGGCCGTGTAGTAGTCCGCCAGCGAACCGGCGCCGCCTGCCTCGCGGTAATTGCGGGAAAAGCCGGCTATCCGCTCGATCTCGTAGACGCCTGCTTCGGCCTTGGCGAGCGCGGCGGGATTGATGTCCGTGCAATAGAACATGGTGCGCTCTTCCAGGCCCTCTTCGCGGAAGAGGATGGCCAGTGAGTAGAACTCCTCGCCATTGGCGCAGCCGGCGACCCATACCTTGATCGACGGCCAGGTGCGCAAGTGCGGGATTACCTGTTCGCGGATGGCGCGGAAATACTCCGGATCACGGAACATCTCGCTGACCTGGATGGTGAGAAAGCCGATCAGGACGTTCAGGCTTTCGGGATCGTGGAGGATGCGGTCGAGCAGGCTGGAGAGGTGCGGATAGCCGAAATGCGACTGCGCCCGCTGGAGTCGGCGCAGCAGCGAAGCGCGGGAATAGTCGCGGAAATCGTACTGGTAGCGCCGCCAGATCGCCTCCACCAGCAGATCGACCTCGATGTCCTCCACGGCCTCGACGCCGCGCCTTCCGGGGAACCTTGCGGTCATCGGCTTCACGGTTATCTGCTTCACCGGGGCATCCATACGCGCACCAGGCTGAGCAGCTTGTCCACGTCGAGCGGCTTCGACAGATAGTCGTTGGCGCCTGCCTCCAGGCACTCGCGATGGTCGCGTTCCATGGCCTTGGCGGTGAGGGCGATGATCGGCAGGTTCCGCCACTGGGCCTGCTGGCGGATTTCGCGCGTGCAGGCGAGGCCGTCCATCTCCGGCATCATCACGTCCATCAGCACCAGGTCCACGCCTGCGCCGTCGCTGTCGGCCACGCGGGCCAGTTCGTTCAGCGCCTCGATGCCGTTGCGGGCGATGCGGACCTGGACGCCGTGCGGTTCCAGCACCGAAGTGAGCGCGTATATGTTGCGGATGTCGTCCTCCACCACCAGGATCTGGCGGCCCTCCAGCGCGGCATCGCGGCCCAGCGAGCGGGCGAGCAACTGCTGCTTCTCGTCGGGCATTTCCGACACGACCTGGTGGAGGAACAGGGTGACTTCGTCGAGCAGGCGTTCGGGGCTCTTGGCGCCCTTGACGATGATCGACTTGGAATAGCGCCGCAGCCGCATCTCTTCCTCCTCGGAGAGTTCGCGGCCGGTATAGACGATCACCGGCGGGAACCCGACGCTTTCGTCATGGGAGAGCCGTTCGAGCAGGTCGAGCCCGGACATGTCGGGCAGGTTGAGGTCCAGGACCATGCAGTCGAACGTCTCCTGGCCCAGGCGGGCAAGGCAGCCGGCGGCGCTCTGGACGTCCACCGTCTCCACGTCGCGCGAAGCGAGCAGGAGGTGGATCGCCTCGGCCTGCCGGGGATCGTCCTCCACCACGAGCACGCGGCGCAGGCGCTGGTCCATGCGGGCTTCCAGGCCTTCCAGCATGTCGACCAGCGTGTCCCGGCTGACCGGCTTGAACAGGTAGCCGACCGCACCGCTGGCCAGCGCGGCGTGATCGTCATGGTCGGCGGAAACGATGTGCACCGGGATGTGGCGGGTGCGGGTGTCGCGCTTGATCCGGTCCAGCACGGAGAGGCCGGTGTGGTCCGGCAGGTGCATGTCGAGGATCACCGCCTGCGGCAGGTACTGGCGGGCGAGCAGGGCGCCTTCGTCCGCCGTGCCCGCGATCAGGCATTCGAAGCCGACTTCATGGGCAAGGTCAGAGAGAATGCGCGCGAAGGCGGGGTCGTCCTCGACGATGAGGATCACGCGGGAATCGCCCGAGAGCGTCTCGCGGTCATCCTGGAGCGCCGGTCCGCGTCGACGCGGCGGCGCCGTCGTTGCCGTGGCGGCCGGCGTCGGGGTGGGCGTCGCACGGCCGGGGATGAGCGGGGTGCTGGCGGAATCGCCGGGCTTGAAGCTCTCGGGCAGTTCGAGCGTGAAGGTGCTGCCGATGCCGGGGGTGCTGTCCACCGTGATCGTGCCGCCCAGCAGATGCGCCAGCTCGCGGGAGATCGACAGGCCCAGCCCGGTGCCGCCATACTTGCGGGCGATGCCGCCGTCGGCCTGGCGGAAGGCTTCGAAGATCGCGTCCTGCTGGTCCGCGGCGATCCCCGGCCCGGTATCGCGCACGGCAAAGGCGATGCGGCCCTTCGCGGCCGGGGCGACGGTAAGTGATACCTCGCCATGGGAGGTGAACTTGACCGCGTTGGACAGGAAGTTCTTGAGCACCTGTTCGAGCCGGAGCGGGTCGGTTTCGATCTCGTCCACGTTATCGGCTGCGCGCAAGGTCAGCGTCAGGCCCTTGCCCGAGGCGGCGGCGCCGAAGGTGTTCTCCAGCTTGCCGAGCATTGCGCGCACCGGAACCCGGTGCGGCTCCAGTTCCAGACGGCCGGCCTCGATCTTAGAGATGTCGAGCACGTCGTTGATCAGCGTCAGCAGGTCGTTGCCCGAGGATTCGATGGTCTCGGCATAGCGCACCTGCTCGCCGGAAAGATTGCCCTGGCGATTGTCGGCCAGGAGACGCGCCATGATCAGCAGCGAATTGAGCGGGGTGCGCAATTCGTGGCTCATGTTGGCAAGGAATTCCGACTTGTAGCGGCTGGCCTGTTCCAGTTCGTCGGTCTGGCTGCGCAGGCGCGCCTGCGAACGGGTCAGTTCGTCGCGCTGGGCTTCGAGCGACTGGGCCTGCTCCTCCAGCTGCGAATTGTTGCGCTCAAGTTCGGCCTGCTGCTCTTCGAGCTGCGTCTGCGAATGGAGCAGGAGCTTGCTCTGTGCTTCCAGTTCGTCGTTGGTGGCGCGCAGTTCCTCGCTCTGGTTCTGGAGTTCCTCTGCCTGCTGCTGGGTTTCCGAGAGGAGGTGCTCCAGCCGTGCGCGGAACTTGGCCGAGCGCAGGGTTATGCCCAGCGCGCCGCCGACGAGATCGAGGAAAGCGGCAAGGTCTTGCGGACGGGCCTCCGGCGCGTCGATGAAGCCGATTTCGAGCACGGCGTTCACGGTGCCGTCAACTTGCGCGGCTCCCAGCACGAGGCGCGCAGGGGTGGTCTGGCCCAGAGCGGTTCCGAAGGACAGGTAGCCGGTCGGCACGCTCGTTATGGTCGTGGTGCGGCCGTGGCGCATGACTTCGCCGAGCAGGCTTTCGCCCGGCGCCATCCGTTCAGGCACTTGCGCGTCTGCGGGCACGCCGTAAGTCGCGATCTTGTGGAAGGTGCCTTCCTCGCGGACGTAGAGCGCTCCGGCAACTGCGCCGAACCGCTCGGCCAGGAAGGCGAGCGTGCGGCTGCCGAGTTCGTTCAGCGGTAGGCTGCCGGCGGTGGCGCGGGCGAGTTCCGTCTCGCTTTCGCGCAGCCACTGCTGGTGGCGATTGGCGTTGCGGTAGCGGATCAGAAAGAAGCCGATGCCTCCCAGCAGGAGGTTGGTCACGCCGGAAAGGGCGCGGTTGGTCATCGCCACTTCCAGCCCCAGGCCCTGAGGCGCGATGAAATAGGCCGCCATGGCGCAGCCGATGCCGCAGATGGCCGTGAGCAATGGCGTTACCGGCCGCCGTGCGATGAAGGCGATCACCGTGGGGATCAGATAGAGGACGCTGACCCCGGTCCCCAGCGGGATCGTGATGTCTACCAGCAGGCAGAACCCCAGGACGATGATGATGACAAGCGCAAGCTGGACGTGAAGACTGAGGGCCTTGCTGGGCGACATTATGAATCTCAAGGGATCGGGCCGGCTGCAGGCGGACCGCCTTTCCCCCAAACTTCCAAAGACGGTCCCCGGATCGGAGGGTTGAACGCGGCGAATTGCGATAGGTTCCCGAGACAGGCGGTAAATTTTTCACCTAGGGCGATTTACGCAGGGCTACCGAGCCTCAGGCGCGAGGGCGGCGCGGGGCGGAGTGAGGGTTTCATTAAGTAAGTTCCGTTAGATCGTGCAGGAATACCGACGAACTTCGCGGAAAGACCGTTTCTCCGATGCGCACCATCACCCTTCCGTTGCAGCGCCTTGTGTCGGATGTTGCCGGCAATGTCCTGCCGCTTGCCGCGATCGGAATGGTCGTGGCGGCGGCGATCGTCGGATCGGCAATCGATCTCAGCCGCAACTTCAAGGTGGAGAGCCAGCTTCAGGCGGCCTGCGACTCCGCCGTCCTGGCGGCCCGGCGCACGGTGGCCACGGAAGCCAATCCCGAGCCTCCGGTACATGGCCTTGCGCCCTCGGTTCACACCGTGGCGGACAATTATTTCCGCACCAATTTCAACGGCGTCCAGGGCACCGACACGACCGGTTTCGACGTCACCTCGCCCGATAACGGCCAGACCGTGGAGGGCACCGCTTCCACTGTGCTCAACACGGTGGTGATGCGCCTGTTCGGCTTCGACAATTTCGCGCTTTCGGTGAAGTGCACCTCCTCCATGGGCATCGGAAATGCGGACGTCATGATGGTGCTCGACACCACCGGATCGATGTCAGAATCGCTGGGCGGCAGCACCCGCATCGCAGCGCTCCGCGCCGCGATGAAGAACTTCTACACCACGATTTCCACCGCCACCCGCGAAACCAACGCGCGGGTTCGTTACGGCTTCGTGCCCTACAGCTCGACGGTGAACGTCGGGAAGCTGCTCAAGGATCTCGACCCGAGCTATCTGGCCGATAGCTGGAACTACCAGTCGCGCGTGCCGATCTTCGTGAATCTGTCGCAGGGGACCAAGACGGGTTCTCGCGAGGAATACGAGTACCCCGATCCGACCTACACTACCTCGTCGGGCAGCAAATATAACTCGCAGAGCGCCTGCACCAAGGCCCTGCCATCCAACCAGACCGCCTATTCGAACTCCGGATCGTCGACGACCACCCAGACAACCTCGGGCACTACTCCGAACATCACGGTCAATGTCGTGACCCGCCAGCCGCAGCAGATGCTGACGTACTATTGCGACAGCAGCAGGCGCTACACGCGGACCTACACGCGGACGAAGGTAACTACGGACAGTTACAAGGACGCCACCAATTCGACCAACGTGGCGGGATCGAAGTTCGATCACTGGGAATATCGCCAGGTCACCGGCGTGGACACCAGCACCTTCAAGACTTTCGCCCGGACTCCCGTGCTCAACGGCAGCAACGGCGCTTCGGTGAACTACACCTGGAGCGGCTGTATCGAGGAGCGCAGCACTTCCAACACGGCGGACTTCTCCTATTCCACGATAACCGGCATGAGCCCGTCCTCCGCGCTCGACGTCGATATCGACAGCGCGCCGACCGGCGATGCCAGGACCAAGTGGGGGCCGCTCTGGCCGGAGATTTCCTATCGCCGCGCCGGCAGCAACTCCAGCACCTGGACCCGCAGCACGACCAGCGACGGTGCCTCGGCGGGAACCTATTGCCCGGCGGAAGCCAAGCCCCTGGCCGAAATGGACCAGTCCAGCTTCAACACTTACGCCAATTCGCTCACGGCGGTTGGCGGCACCTATCTGGATATCGGCATGATCTGGGGCGGGCGGCTGCTCTCGCCGGACGGCATCTTCAAGAAAGTCGTCAACGAGGCGCCCACCAACGGGGGTGAAGTGGCGCGGCACATCATCTTCATGACCGATGGTCAGATGGATACCGCCAACTATGTGCCGACCGCATGGGGCATGGACTGGTGGGACTTGCGGGTGACGTCCAACGGATCGGAAGACACCGCCAACGCGCGGCACAACTCCCGTTTCCTGGCGGTATGCGAGGCGATCAAGGCCAAGGGCATTCGCGTCTGGGTGATCGCCTTCACCTCCGGCCTGTCCACCAACCTCAAGACCTGCGCTTCCGACGACAGCTCCTATATCGCCACCAACGCCACTGACCTGAACACCGCCTTCCAGGAAATCGCCAAGCAGGTGGGCGAGCTGAGGATCACCGAGTGACCTTCCTCCGAGCGGTCGCAGGCCGGGCGAGGGCCGCGCTTCGGCGTGTCCGGGACGATCGGCGCGGGGTGACGGTCATCGAGTTCGCGGTGGCGGGGCCAGTCCTGTTCATCCTGCTGATGGGCATCTTCGACCTTGGCCATATGGCCTATATCCGCGCCGTTCTTCAGGGCGCCGTCCAGGAAGTGGCGCGCAACGGCACGCTGGAGGTTGCGCAGACGGAAGCGGGCGATGCCTATGTCCGCAAACTCGTGCGCGGGGTGGCGCCGGGGGCGGAGGTGGAAGTCTCGCGGTCGAGCTACTACGACTTCACCGATATCGCCCGCGCCGAAGCCTGGAACGACAAGAACAACAACGGCATCTGCGACAACGGCGAAGCCTATACCGACGAGAACAAGAACAGCCGCTGGGATGCGGACATCGGCAAGAGCGGCAACGGCGGCGCCAACGACGTCGTCGTCTACACCGTCAAGGTCACTTATGCCCCGGTGTTCCCCGTTCCCGGCCTGACCAATTCCGGCACGCGGCGGACGATGACAGCAACTTCGGTGCGCAAGAACCAGCCCTACGCCACCCAGATGGCCTATGGCGCCGCCGCCGGGGTCTGCGAATGAGGCTTGCGGTTCCGCATCCGGGAGCGGTTCGCCGCTCCATAGCCTTCCTGCGCGCCTTGCGCGAGGACAGGGGCGGGGTTTCCTTCATCGAACTGGCCCTCATGCTGCCCGTCCTGCTCACCCTCGGCCTCTACGGCACCGAGGTTGCCTTCATGGCGATGATCAACATGCAGGTGGGAGAGATCGCGACCTCCGTCGCCGACAATGCCTCGCGTCTCGGCCAGACCGACAACAGTTCGGTCATGCCCACGGTGAAGGAGACGGACGTCGATTCGGTCATGTGGGGCGCCTTGAAGGAAGGCAGCAGCTACGATTTCGAGGATCGCGGCAAGGTCGTCCTGTCCAGCCTTGAGGTCGATCAGGAAACGGGGCGGCAATATATCCACTGGCAGCGCTGCCGGGGCAAGCTGGACCACGATTCCGCCTATGGCGTAGCCATGGCCGGCAAGACCGGAGCCTTGCTCGACGGCATGGGCGCGGAAGACCACAAGATCCACGCCGTTCCCAATTCGGCGGTGATGTTCGTGGAAGTCTACTATCACTACCGGCCGCTGTTCGGGACCATGTTCGTGAACGAGACGGTGTTCAAGCAGGAGGCTGCCTACATGATCCGCGACGATCGCAGCCTCAATCCAACCGGGACGCCAGGCGGCGTGACGGGGGGCGGCGGCAAGTCGCTGTGTACCTGAGGCCGCCGAGGCCCTCGATCTTCCCCGAAACGGCTCGACCGATTTTCCATCGATGCCTCGGTGTTAATCCCGATGGATGGGTTCTGCGCACCCGATAGCATTGCTCTTCGAAACCGAGGAGTTGGCGATGCGTTGCGCAGTCACATTCATCGCGACTTTCATCGCGCTGGCCTGGTGCTGCACCGGTAGCGTGGCGCAGGCGAACGAGGCCTATGTCGAGGCAACCGGCGGGGTGAGCTGGAGCGATGAGGCTACCGATGCGATCGGCGGTTTCGCGGTCGGCTACGATGTGGACGTGAGCGAAAAGGTCTTCGTCGGCGTCGAAGCCACGGCCGAAAAGCTGCTGACCGGCGGTACCCGCGTGGCATGGGGTATCGGTGGCCGTGTCGGCGCGGAAGTCCTGCCGCGCAGCAAGGTGTTCGTCGGCACGAACTGGCAGTCGAAGGATTGCCGCGAGTGCGGAAACGCCATCGGTCTGGGAACCGGCTGGGAGCAGAACCTCACCGAGAAAATCTACGCGAAGCTCGAATTCAAGCACCTCTTCGTAGAGGATGAGGTGGATGCCAACGTGGGCATCATCGGCCTGGGCGTGATGTTCTGATCGACGCGGCCAAGGCCTTGGCCTGACTCTGAAAATCCCATCGCCAGCATTACGCTTGTTCTTCGGGGATATCCCCGATGTCGGCAGCACCGGCAGGGGGGTAGTCTTCGAGGCGGGTGGAGTTGGCGAGGTATCATGCATCCATCTGCGCGCATCCGGTCGATCATGCTTCGTTCGACTTCGTTGGGCACGACCTCGTTGGAACGGCTGTTCCGACGCTCGCCCGCAGGCCACGCCCTCACCCTTCTGCCCGGCGCCGCGATCCTGATGAGCATCGTCTCCGCCAGTCCCACGATGGCGCAGACGGTGAGCCTGCCTACCGGCGGCGTGTTCGTCGGCGGCTCCGGCACTATCTCGACATCCGGCACGACGATGACGATCGCCCAGGGCTCGGCCCGGGCGGTGATCGACTGGAGCGATTTCTCGATCGGCGCGGACCGCAAGGTGCAGATCGACAATGCCGCCGGCGCCACGCTCAACCGGGTGATGGGCGGACAGCTCGCCCGGATCGACGGCACGCTTTCGGCGACGGGCTCGGTCTACCTGATGAACCCGGCAGGGATGATCGTCGGACCGGGCGGCAAAGTGCTCACCGGCGGCAGCTTTGTGGGCACGACCCGCGCCATCGATTCCGCCGCCTTCATGGCGGGAGGCGCGGTTCGTGCTTCGGGTTCCTCATTGGGGGCCATTGAGAACCAGGGCACCATTCGTTCCGGAGAGGGCAGCGTCGTGCTCATCGCCCGTTCGGTGGCGAACAGCGGGCTGATCAGTGCGCCCCATGGGCGGGTGACGCTGGCTGCGGCGGATGACGTCCTGCTCGCGACGACCGACGGCAAGGCGGACGGCATCTACGTTTCCTACGGCGCAGGTGGCGGCGACATTACCCAGACCGGGCGCATAGAGGCTGCGGCGGTGGCGCTGAAGGCCGCCAACGGCAACATCTTCGCTCTGGCGGGCAATCGCGAGGGCCTGGTCCAGGCGACCGGCACGGCGACGATCGACGGCCAGCTGTGGCTCACCGCGCCTTCGGGCTCGGTGGAAGTGGGCGGCACGCTTGCCGCAACCGGCGCGGACGGCAGCGGCGGCAAGGTCGTGGTGAACGGCGCGCAGGTCCATCTGGCGGGAACCGCCAATATCGATGCTTCGGGCACACGCGGCGGCGAAGTGCTGGTAGGTACCTCGGACTATGCCAGCGGCGCCGACATCGCGCAGGTCACGACGATAGCGGACGGCGCGCGGATACGGGCGGGCGGTCCCCAGGGGGC